>JBBQFA010000122.1:0-7423 GCA_038321515.1 Thermoleophilia bacterium
GATGGTGCCCTGAGTGCGTCCTTTGGCGACCGCCCAGACGTTCTGCAGAGCGACGTCCTCGCCATTGACCGTGGCCGCGAACCCATCGATGTGTGTCTCGAGCCCCATCTGCTTGAACTGCTGCTCGACCCAGATACCGGCACGGTTGTCCGGGTCGCTCCCCGCGACACGCTGGGGGAACTCGTCGACGATGGTCTTGAGGTCGGCTGCCGCGGCATCGCCGTCAAAGGACGGCGGCTCCTGACTGAGCGTTGGGGTGTCGGGGCTGCCCAGCGTGAAGAGGGCGACCACGACGAGAACGGCCGCGACGACCCAGGCGGCCCGATACACCTTGAAGTTGGGCAGGGGAGACCTCCTTGGGCGTGCGGGCATCCTATCAGATGGGTCGGGCGCGGGACCGCGGGAGCCCCCGCTCAGGGCGGCGGGTATGATGGGCTCATGAACGGTCCAGCTCGTATCCTTGTCGTCGAGGACGAGGCCCGCATCGCCGAGGTCGTGCAGGGCTATCTCGAGGGACAGGGCCATACAGTCGATCGGGCGGCGACGGGCGAGGAAGCCCTCGCCGTCGCCGCGCGTCGCCGCCCGGACCTCGTCGTACTCGACCTCGGCCTGCCGGGCATGCCGGGCGAAGACGTGTGCCGGCGCCTCCGCGCGGAGTCCGACGTGCCGATCATCATGCTGACGGCGAAGGATGCAGAGGAGGATCTGGTGCGCGGGCTGCAGCTGGGCGCCGACGACTACCTGACCAAGCCCTTCAGCCCGCGCGAGCTCACGGCGAGGGTGCGGGCGTTGCTGCGCCGCGCCCGCCCCGCCGAGGAGCCGCAGGCCGACGTGCTCGAGCGCGCCGGCGGGCGCCTGAGCATCGACAGCGCCCGCCGGCGTGCGACGCTGGACGGCGTCCTGGTCGAACTCACCGAGTCCGAGTTTCGTCTGCTCCAGGCCCTCGCCCGTTTTCCCGGCCGGGTCTACACGCGTGCCGAGCTGGTGGAGCGGCTGCAGGGCTACGAGTTCGAGCCGTACGAGCGCACCGTCGACGCGCACGTCAAGAACCTGCGGCGCAAGCTGGGTGACGACGCCCGGGCGCCGCGCCTCGTGCTCACCGCGTATGGCCGCGGCTACTCGTTCGCGGAGGACCAGCGGTGAGGCGCGGGCTGCGTCTGCGCCTGGCTGTCACGCACCTGGCAGTGGCCGTGCTGGCCATCGTCGTCGTGGCATTGATCGTCACTTACGCGGGCTCACGGCGCTTCGACAGCTATCTGAGCGAGGTGCAGCGGGCGCGCAACGAGGCGGTGATCGGCACGCTCACCGACACGTACAAGGCGCCCGACGGATGGGACGCCACGGCGATCTACGCGCTCAGCCGTGTGGCGTTGCTGAACAACGTCGACGTGGCCGTGTACTCGCTCAAGGGGCAACTGGTGTTCACCGTCCAGGGTCGGCACATGGGCGGCGGTATGGGCCAGGGCATGATGGGCGGGTCCGGCAGCGGCATCGGCCAAGGGATGATGGGCGGGTCCGGCAGCGGCGCCGGCGCGGTCACGACGTTGGGCTCGCCGGCGCCGCAGGCAACGTCGCTCAGCCGTGCCGACTTCCAGGTCGAGAGCTTCCCGATCGCCATTGACGGTCAGAAGGTCGCGACCGCCGAGGTCTACGCGCCGCGCAGCGCTCGCGCCGCGGCGGAGTCGGCGTATCAGAGCGCTCTCACACGCAACCTGTTGATCGCGGCGGGCATCGCCGGGACTCTCGCGCTCCTGGTGAGTCTGCTCGTGAGCCGGCGCATCACCGGGCCGCTGGAGGAGCTCACCGACGCCGCCGGCGATGTCGCCGGCGGCAACCTCGACGTGCGCGTCGCACCCCGAGGCGACGACGAGGTGGGGGCGCTGGCCACAGCGTTCAATGTGATGGCCGACCGGCTGGCCCGGGACGAGCAGTGGCGCCGTGACATGACGAGCGATCTCTCACACGAGCTGCGCACGCCGCTGGCGACGATCCAGGCACGGGTCGAGGCGCTCGAAGACGGGGTGCTGCCGGCGACGCCGGAGAACCTGCGCGTGATCGGCGAGGAGGTCGAGCGCCTCGGCCGACTACTCGGCGCCCTCCGCTCCCTCAACGAACTGGAGAGCGAGGATCTCAGCATCGAGCACGAGCGCCTAGACCTCGCCGCCGTGGCCGGTGACGCGGCGGAGCGGGCGCAGCCGGCCTACGCCGCCAAGGGTGTGACGCTCGTGACCGACGTGCGGCCGGCGGCGGTGGTCGCCGACCGCGATCGCCTCCTGCAGGTGGTCGCGAACCTCCTCGACAACGCGCTCAAGTTCACGCCTGAGGGCGGTGGCGTACGCCTGACCGTCGCTCCCGGCGCGAAGGCGATGCTGACGGTAGCCGACGACGGGCCGGGCATCGACACCGTCGACCGGCCCTTCATCTTCGACCGCTTCTACCGCGCCCAGGCCGCCCGTGGCACGCCGGGCGCCGGTCTGGGGCTCGCCATCTGCCGCGCCCTTGTCGAGGCGCAGGGCGGCTCCATCACTGTGGGTGACGGGCCAGGTGGCGGCGCCCTGTTCACGGTACTTCTGCCGTCTGTCGACTGATGGAAGGGTGAGTATGCGCGAGATTCTCGACGACGCCCTGGAGCTGCTCGTCTCGAGCCGTCCGTTTGCGCTCGTCACCATCGTCTCCCAGCAAGGCTCCACCCCGAGGGCCGCCGGCGCCCAGATGCTGGTGCGCCCCGACGGCTCCATCGCCGGCACCATAGGCGGCGGTCTTCTCGAGGCGACCATGATGCGGGAGGCCGGCGAGGTGCTCGCCTCCGGTCGGTCGCGAGTGAGTACGGTGGTCCTGGACGGCCGCACCGTGGCCGACGCGGCCATGCTGTGCGGCGGCCGCGCGGATGTGCTCATCGCCCACGTCCCCGCGGGCGACCCCGGTCTTCTCGAGGTGCTCACGGCGCTGGCCCGGGTGAAGAAGGAGCGGCGAGTGGCGTGGCTCTTCACGTTCTTCTCGCCCGATCCGGACGATGCCGCCGTCGCCTTCTGTCTGCTTCGCGACGGCGAGGACCCGGTGGGCGAGCTGCGGGGCTCGCCGCACGAGTTGCGCCGACTCGCGGGCGAGAGTGCCATCCATGGCTCGGCGGAGCTGCCCGACGGGCGATCCGTCGCCGTCGAGGCTGTTCTGCCACCGAGCCTCGCCGTGATCTGCGGCGCCGGGCACGTGGCGGCTGCGCTGGCGCCCGCCGCGGCCGCCGTTGGCTTCGAGGTCGTCGTTCTCGACGACCGGCCGGAGTTCGCGTCGTGCGAACGCTTCCCGTCAGCCTCACGCGTGATCGTGCTGGACAGCTTCGAGGCGGCCTTCACCGACGTCGACGTCGGGGAGGGGAGCTACATCGTCGTCGTGACCCGCGGGCACGCGCACGACTTCACCGTCGTCGAGCAGGCGCTGCGCAGCGGCGCCCGCTACGTGGGCCTGATGGGGAGCTCGTCGAAACGCGCCAAGATCCTGACGGCGCTCGTGGAGGACGGCTTCTCCGCCGCCGACATCGAGCGTCTTCACACACCGATCGGCATCGCGATCGGGGCGGAGACACCCGCGGAGCTGGCGGTCAGCATCATGGCCGAATTGATACGGGTGCGGGCAGAGACGTCCGGGTGAACGCGGACGTCTCTGCGGGCGATCGTCCTGGCGGCCGGCGTGTCGGCTCGGATGGGTGAGCCGAAGCCGCTGCTCCCGCTGGACGGTGTGCCCGCGGTCCTCAGGGTCGCGGGCGCCTATCGCGACGTGGGCCTCGAGGCGGTCGTCGTGCTCGGCTTCGGCGCCGAGCGCCTCGCGCCCCTCCTGGACGCGCACGGCGTGCGCCACGTGGTCAACCATGACTTCAAGGACGGCATGTACTCGTCGGTCCGCTGCGGCGTACGGGCTCTGCCGCCGGATGCGCGCGCCTTCTTCGTGCATCCCGTGGACTGCGCGCTGGTGCGCAGCGAGACGCTGGGCCTTCTGGCCCGCAGCGCTGGGGAGCTCGAGGCGGACGTCGTCTATCCCGTGCACGATGACGAACGCGGGCATCCTCCCCTGGTGCCCGCGGCGCTCCGCGCGGCGGTCCTCGCCGAGGAGCCGAAAGGCGGTCTCAAGGAACTGCTTGCGCGCGGGCAGGCCCAGGCCTGCGACGTGCGCGTCGGCGATCCCAACGTGCTGCTCGACATGGACGACGCGCCGGCCTACGAACGCCTTGCGGCGCTGGCTGCCCGTGAGCGCGTCCCGGCGTGGGAGGTGTGCCGCGAGCTGCTCGCGCGTCTCGGGGCGCCGGTGCCGGTGGTCGCCCACTCCGTCGCGGTCGCCGACACTGCGCGCCGTCTTGGGACGGCGCTGCGGGCGTCCGGCGTGTGCCTCGACCTGAAGCTGCTCGAAGCGTCCGCCCTCCTCCACGACATCGCCCGCGCGGCCGGCGCCCACGCCGAGGCGGGCGCCGCAGTACTCGACGCCGAGGGCTTTCCGCGCGTCGGCGCCCTCGTTCGCCATCATATGCAGCTCCCAGGGCCGCCTCCCGACGTGCCCGGCGAGCGCGAGGTGCTGTATCTCGCCGACAAGCTGACGATCGGCAGCCGGACGGTCACCCTGAACGGCAAGCGCGAGCGCTGCGAAGCACTGTTCGCGGACGATCCCGAGGCACTGGACGCGGCTCGGGCACGGCTCGAGGCCGCGCGCGTCATCGAGACACGCATCGAGTCGCTGGCGGGCCGGCCGTCCTCCGCCATCCTCGACGGCAGCGACTCGGCGGAGGCCGCGGCCGCGCCCGGCTGGGCGCCGTGACCCAGCGGCCGCGCATCAATGCGCTCCTGGCCTGCGATCTGGACGGGACCCTGCTGGCTGCGGACGGGTCACCGGCGCGCGGTATCGTCGAGGCGCTCGCCGATCTCGACGCGCGCGGCGCACGGCTTGTGGTGTGCACCGGACGCCCTCTCCACCGAGCCGTGGAGGCGGTCGCCGTGCTTCACGCGGACCCCGTCGCCTACGTCTGCTACCACGGAGCTCTGGCGATCGACGCGACCACCGGTGAGTGGCTCAGACACCTGACGATCCCCGTCGAGGTTGCGACACGGATCGTTGGCGAGGCCCTTGGGCTCGGCCTGTCCGTGACGCTGTACGACGGCAACGAACGCCGCGAGCTGGCGCCGGCCGCCTCCGGCGCGGCGCTCCATCCTCCGGTGGCCGGCATCACCCGCCTCGTGTTGTCCGGCGATCCGGCCCGAGTGGCTGCGGTCTACCGGGGAGTTCTTGCCGCCTGCGGTCCCGGCCTGCGCATTGACCGTGCCGGGGCCGGCACCGTCGACATCCTTCATGCCGGCGCGGACAAGGGCGACTCGCTCAGACTGGTCGCCGCGCACTTCGGCGTGCCCGGCGACGGGATCGTGGCCTGTGGGGACGCCTCGGCCGACCAGAGCCTGCTCCGGACGGCCGGGGTATCCATCGCCGTGGGCGACCCTCCCGACGCCGCCTTGCGCGACGCGGACGAGCACGTGGCCCAGGAAAATCTAGCCCGCCTGCTTCTCGAGCGCCTGGGGCCGTGATCCGGCTCCTGTAGCTCGTGCTGCTGTGCAGAAGCATCGTCAGGGCTTAGCTTCATGTGCAATCGGACACTTCCCGCCGGCCTCCCGTACCCCTAGCCTTTCTGTCACTGTGGGCGACGGTGTTTCGACACCCGCCTCAAAATCGCTGGTGCCCACAGACGTGGTGCACCGGCATGAGAAGAG
The DNA here is from genome assembly GCA_038321515.1 of Thermoleophilia bacterium. Lineage (GTDB taxonomy): Bacteria > Actinomycetota > Thermoleophilia > UBA2241 > UBA2241 > CAIXSE01. Next base: position 5,742 of record JBBQFA010000122.1, read on the forward strand.
GCCTGAGTCGCTGGGATCGACCTGCGGCGGCACGCAGGGTCGTGGGTGCCCCGGAACAGGGGCTTCGGGAGAACGCGGTGGGGTAGACCGAGCTGGAGGAGCTGAGCGATGACGAAGATCGTCAATTCTTGGGATGAGTGGTCGCCGCTGAAGCGCGTCATCATGGGGCGACCGGAGGGCACCAACGTGACCGCGCCCGAGCCGGGATGGTGGGAGGACATGCCGGGGGGAGGCTACCCGCTCGGCACGTCGGGGCCGTTCCCGCAGGAGATGGTGGACGCCGCCAACGAGCAGATGGACTACTTCGAGACGCAGCTCAAGAAGCGCGGCGTGGTCGTGGAGCGAGCCGTCATCCAGGACTTCATGTTCAACAAGCCGCTTTCCTCACCGACCGGCTGGACGGTACAGACTGCGTACGGCGCGGCCAATCTCCGTGACGTGACCATCATCCACGGCAACGTGATCATCGAATCGTCCCCGTCGCGCCGCTCGCGGCACGACGAGCGCTACAACCTGAGGCCGATCTTCGAGCGCTACTTCAAGGAGGATCCCGAGGTCGTCCATCTTGCGGCGCCGCCGGCGATGCTCACCGATGACTCCTACGTGAAGAACTACTTCTATGACTTCCAGCATACGTGGACCGACGAAGAGAAGCGGCAGAAGCTTTACGACTGGGAGTTCCAGCTGAGCGAGAAGGAGCCGCTGTGGGATGCGGCCGATTGCACCCGGGCCGGCAAGGACATCTTCATGCTCGCGTCGAGCGTGAGCAACAGGGCCGGCTTTGATTGGGTGAAGCGCACGTTCGCTGCGCTCGGCGTGCGCGTGCATCTCGCCGAGTTCGACACGCCGTGGCCGATGGCGCCGGGCACGCACGACAACTTCCACCCCTGGCACATCGACACGACCCTGATCCCGCTTCGTCCCGGTCTCGCCCTGGTGAACCCCGACTGGATGCCTCGGACGTCGGAGTTCTCCGAGCTCTGCAAGAAGAACGACTGGCAGCTCGTCGAGTCCGTCCGGCATAGCCAAGTGCACAACAACCCCATCACGCACTGCAAGGTCGGTTTGGGCACGAGCTGGCTCGGCATGAACACGCTCTCCCTGGACGAGAAGACGATCTTCGCCGATCCCCACGAGCCCGTGTACCTTGAACAGCTCTCCAAGCTCGGCTTCGAGGTGATCGAGATCCCCTACGACAAGGTGAACCCCTTCGGCGGGCTGCTGCACTGCACAACGCTCGACGTCTACCGTGAGAGCGCCTGTACCGACTACTTCCCGAACCAGATCCCGGGCTATTGAGATAATGGGCGAACGCGCAGCGACGAACCTGGGAGGCCGGCGTGATTGAGTTCGTCCTCAACTACACGGGCAGGCTGCGCAAGGTGCTGCTCTGCCCGCCGACGGACTTCGGCTTTCGCCCGATCAATGAGATAACGCGCAAGGTCCTCGCCGAGGGAGAGACGGCCGATCTCGACGCGGTCAAGCGCGAGCTGACCCAGATGCTCAAGGGCGGAGGCGGGCCGCATTGCATGACCTCCCCCCTGCCTCGAGACGCCTGAGATGGCGATGATCGACCTGAGCCACGCTGTGCGGACCGATATGCCGGTGTTTCCCGGGGACCCGGCCGTGAGGTTGCGGCCGGCCGATGCGCTTGCGCCGTGGCGAGTGACCGAGCTCACGCT
>JBBQFA010000123.1:0-7418 GCA_038321515.1 Thermoleophilia bacterium
AGACCGGTCCGCCGGGGCGCTCGAGGAGGTAGGCGTCGACGACCAGCTTGCCGGTGACGCCCGGCTCCGGCTCTTCCCGGGCCGGGAAGATGTCGGTGACGATGGCTTCGTCGGCAAGGGTGAGAGCGCGGCCGAATTCGCGCTGCAGGTACCGCGTGCGCGAGTAGAGGTGCGGCTGGAACACGGCGATGACGCGGCCGTGGTCGCCCTGCATAGCGGCGGTGAGCGTCGCCGCGATCTCGGTGGGGTGGTGTGCGTAGTCGTCGACCACCAACACATCGCCGTGCTCGCCGACGTGTTGAAAGCGGCGGGCGGCGCCGCTGAACGCCAGCAGGTGCGGCGCCGCATCCTCGGGCGAGACTCCGACGTGCCGCAACACGGCCAGCGCCGTGAGCGCATTGAGGATGTTGTGCTCGCCCGGCACACGCAGTTCCACCCGGGCGAGCTCCGCTCCATCGGCAGCGGCGACCGTGAACTCGCTGCCGCGGTCGTCGACGCGGTGCACCTCGGCGCGCAGGTCGCCCGCCCCAAGGCCGACGACCTCGACGCGGGCGGACGTGTGCGCCGCCAGCTCCTCTCCCCCGCTGCCGGCGACGAGGACCAGCAGCCCATTGGCAGGGAGTAGCGCGACGAACCGGCGAAACACGTCTTGGACGTCGTCGAGGCAGGCGTAGTTGGCGTGGTGGTCCAGCTCGACGTTGGCGACGATGGCGACCTCCGGCCGCAGGTACAGCAGGCTGCCGTCGCTCTCGTCGGCCTCGGCCACGAGCCACTCCCCCTGCCCCACTCCCGCATTGGAGCCGACGTCGTTGAGCTCTCCGCCGACCAGGAAGGTGGGGTCCAGACCGCACTGCCGCAACACGTGGGAGATCATCGACGAGGTCGTGGTCTTGCCGTGCGTCCCCGCCACGGCGATACCACGGCGCATCGCCATCACTCGGGCGAGCATCTCGGCGCGGCGCAGAACGGGGAGACCGGCGCCGCGCGCCGCGCGGAGCTCGGCATTGCCCTCGGGGATCGCCGACGAGATCACCACGAGCGCCGCGTCACCGAGATTGTCCGCGGCGTGACCGAGCGCGACCGGCACGCCGGCCGTCTCGAGAAGGCGGGTGTACCGGGAGGTCTTGAGGTCCGAGCCGCGCACGTCGACGCCGAGCGTCGCCAGCACCATGGCGATGCCGCTCATACCGGCGCCGCCGATGCCGATGAAGTGGACCGGTTGAGGGAAGTCCCTCGCGGCTTCGTCGCTCATCGCGTCCTCATCTCGTCAGGATGTGCTCGATCTCGTCGGCGACCCGTCGCGCCGCGTCCGGGCGGCCGAGCGCGGCACTCGCGGCAGCCATCGCCCGCAGCCGGTCCTCATCGCCGAGCACATCGGCGACCAGACTCCCGAGCAGATCGCCGTTCAGCTCGGCGTCGTCGACCAGGAGCGCGGCCCCGGCATCCACCATCTCCCGGGCGTTCTTGCGCTGATGGTCGGCCGTGGCATGCGGGTAGGGCACCAGTATCGCCGGCCTGCCCAGGGCGGTGAGCTCGGCGACTGAGCCGCCCGAGCGAGCCACCACCAGGTCGGCCGCGGCCATGGCCGCGGCCAGGCGGTCAGTGTAGGGCACTAAGCGGTAGCGCTCAAACCGCTCGCCACGCGCCTCGAGCTCGCGGCGCACCTCGTCGACGTTCTTCGGCCCGCAGACGTGGATGAGTTGAAAGGCGAGAGGGCGCCCGCCGAACGCGTCCACGCAGGCGCGGTTGATGCTCCGCGCGCCCTGGCTGCCTCCGAAGGCCAGGACGACCGGCACGTCGGCGCTGAGGTCAAAGACGGCGCGCCCGTCGGCGGCCGTCACGTCGAGCTGCCCAGGGCTGAGCGGCCGCCCCGTCACGACGTAGCGGGGCGGCTCGAGCCCGGGGATGGGGAAGCTCAGGCAGAACCGCTTGACGAACGGCCGCAGCAGGCGGTTTGCAACGCCCAGGTGCGCGTCGGCCTCGAGCGCAAGACCGGGTACGCCGTGCACGGCGGCCAGCGCGACGACGGGGCCACTGGCAAAGCCGCCGCCGCCGACGGCGACGTCCGGCCGTACCTCCTTGAGGATGCGCCGCACACGCGGCACCGCGGCGGCCAGCAATGAGAACGTGCGCGCGTAGGCGCGTGCGTCGACGCGCCGCTCGAAGCCCTTGAGTTCGAGCGCGTAGATTCTGTACCGCTCGCCGACACGCTCGACCTGCGACGGCGTCGTCACGATGACGACACGCGCGCCGCGGGCCTGCGTCTCAGCCGCGACCGCGAGCGCCGGCTGCAGGTGACCGCCGGTCCCCCCCGCGGCCAGCAGGACGGTCGCGCCGCTGAGCGCTGACGGCAATGTGACTCCTTCGGTTGGTGGCGACGTTGAGCAGGATGCCGAGACCGGCCAGAACGACCAGCATGCTGGTGCCGCCGATGGACACGAGCGGGAGCGGCACGCCGGTGAGCGGCAAAAGCCCGAGCGCCGCCCCGACGTTGATGCAGGCCTGGCCGACGACGATCGCGGTGATGCCCGTACCAAGGAGCTTGCCGAACGGCTCCTTGCAGTTGAGCGCGATACGGAAGCAGACCCAGGCCAACGCGACGTACAGCGCCAACAACGCCAGCAGGCCGATGAGACCGAGTTCCTCGCCGATGATGCCGGTGATCATGTCGGTCGTCTGCTCCGGCAGGAAGCCGAACTTCTGCACGGAATTGCCGAGGCCGACGCCGAAGACCTGGCCCGAGGCGATGGAGATGAGCGATTGCGTCGCTTGGTATCCGCTGCCCTGCGGATCCTTCCAGGGGTCGAAGAAGGTGACGAGACGATCCAGGCGGTAGGGCTCGATCACGATCAGGACGAGTACAGCGAGCAGGCCGGTGGCGGCAAGGCCGAAGAGGTAGCGCAGCGGAGCTCCCGCCGCGACCAGCACGGCTATGACGGCGCCCGAGAGCACCAGCGTCGTGCCCAGGTCGGGCTCGAGCATGATGAGAGCCGCGGCCGGCAGGATGGCGATGGCGACCAGGCGCAGGAACCCCTTCAGTGTCAGCACCTCGCGCGGGCGCTTGACGATCAGCACTGCGACCAGCATCACAGCGGCCAGCTTGGCAAACTCGCTGGGTTGCAGGCTCTGGCCACCGACGAACAGCCAGCGCCGGGCCCCGTTGACACTGCTGCCGACGCCAGGCACGACGACAGCGGCCAGCGCCAGGAAGGCGATGCCGGCGAACGGCACGGCCACGCGCCGGTACCAGGCGTAGTCGACGCGCGAGAGCACCCACATCGCCCCCACGCCCATGACCACCCAGGCCACCTGGCGGGCGAAGACATACAGGCTGCTGCCGTACTGGTCGTACGCCTGGGCGACCGACGCGCTGTACGCCATCACGAGGCCGTACACGACGAGCAGGAACGTGACCAGCATCAGCGCGCGTCGCTCGGGGACGCCCGGAGCGAGGGTCGCCGCCGGAGGCCGCCGAGTCGGGGCCCGGGGTTCCGTCCTCGCGGCCGCCCCGGGCTTGGATCGTCTGGCGGGAGCGCGGCCGTCCGAGGCGCGCCGCTCGTCAGTGCGCCGGCGGTCGGGTGCCGGTGCCCCCGCGGTGCTGTGCCGCCGCGTCGAAGCGCGTCGCTCACCCTTCGTGCGGCGACGCGGTGTACCCTCCTCGACCCAGTCGAGGTGGTCCAGTTCGACGTGTTCCGCACGGCGGCCCGACGATGTCATGGGGCGCTAGCTCCTCGCTCGCAGGTCGCTCACCAGCTTGAGGAAGTGTTCGCCCCGCGCCTCGTAGTCCCTGTACTGGTCCCAGCTCGCGCACGCCGGGCTCAGCAGGACGACGTCGCCGGGTGCGGCCGCCACGGCCGCCACGCCGACCGCAGCCTCCAGATCGCCGCACGACACGAAGGGCGTCGCGCGCGACCCGGCCGCGGCTGCCCTGGCGGCGAACGCCGCCTCCAGCTGCGGCGCCGTCGCGCCGATCAGCAGCACCTGCTTCACGCGCCCCTCGGTGGCGAGGGCGAGCTCGCCATAGTCGGCGCCCTTGTCGTAGCCGCCGAGGATCAGGTGCACCGCGCCGGAGTAGGCCGTGAGCGCCTTCAGCGTCGCGTCGACGTTGGTCGCCTTGGAGTCGTTCACGTACGTGACGCCGGCGACGACGCCGCCGACCTGGAGCCGATGCGCCACGCCCTCGAAGGTGCGGAGCGTCGCCGCGCCGGCGCTGACGGACGCGCCGGCGGCGCAGGCCGCCGCGGCGGCGGCCAGCGAGTCGAGCAGATTGTGGTCGCCGCGAAGCGCGAGCTCGTCGCGGCGACAGAGCCGGCGCCGCTCGCCGCGAACCAGCAGCCAGAGGACGTCGTCGTCCCCCACGCCGCCGACCAGCGACTCGCCGCCCGGGCCCTCAGCGCGGCCGGGGACGGCGGAGAACCAGCCGCGCCGCGCGCGACCGGACAGGCGCCCAGCCTCCCACTCGTCGAGCAAGCCGAGATCGTCGGCGCAGAGCAGTGCCGTGTCCTCCGGGCCCTGGTTCTCGAAGATCCTCAGCTTGGCGTCGACGTAGGCGCGGTAGGTGCCGTGGCGGTCGAGGTGGTCCTCGGTAAGGTTGAGGAGCACAGCCACGTCGGGGCGGAACCGCTCGATATGCTCGAGCTGAAAGCTTGAGAGCTCGGCGACTACCGTCGCCTCTCCCGAGACCACGCCCGGCATCGCCGCCAGCGCGTGGCCGATATTGCCGCCGACGGCGACCGGCAGCCCGGCGTCGTGGAAGATCGCGCCGGTGAGCTCGGTCGTGGTCGTCTTGCCATTGGTGCCGGTGATACCGATGACGACGTTGTCGAGGAACCGGCTCGCGAGCTCAACCTCGCTCCAGACCGGCACATCGCGACGCAGAGCCATTTGAACGGCGGGGCTCTCGTCGGGGACGCCGGGGCTCTTGACGAGCAGATCGGCAGCCGGCGGCAGCTTCGCCTCCGGCCCCGTGAACACGTCGATGCCGGCGGCCCGCAGGGCCGTGACCGTGTCGTCCGCCGGCGGCGTGCCCTCGTCAAGGGCGACGACCCGCGCCGCCGGCAGCTCGCGTCGGGCGAGCAGGGCCGCCGGCCGGCCGCTGCGGCGCAGGCCGAGCACGACGAGGCAGCGCACGTCGGCGAGTTCCACGGCAGCCCCTCCTTCAGAAGGTCGCGTAGTACGCCGCGAACCCTGCCCCGGCGAAGATGGCGGCGATGATCCAGAAGCGCACGATGATCTTGGTCTCGGACCAGGCCTTGAGCTCGAAGTGGTGGTGCAAAGGCGCCATGAGCAGAACCCGCCGATGAAAGAGCTTGAACGAGATGACCTGGGCGGCGACGGAACCGGCCTCGATCACGAAGAGGCCGCCGATGATGAGCAGCACCAGTTCCGTGCGCGTCATCACGGCCATGCCGGCGATCGCGCCGCCGAGACCCAGCGACCCGGTGTCGCCCATGAAGACGTCGGCCGGAAACGCGTTGTACCAGAGAAAGCCGAGCGCGGCTCCGCCCACGCACCCAGACACGACCATGAGGTCGGTGATGCCCGGGTCGCTGGTGTTGCGCCCGATGATGAAGGCGATGCCGGCGAGGGCCACGAGGACGATGGCCGAGGCGCCGGCGGCCAGCCCGTCGAGCCCGTCCGTGAGATTCACGGCGTTCGAGAAACCCGCCAGGGTCAAGAAGATGAGCGCATAGAACCCGACCGTGCCGAGCTCGAGCTTGAAGGAGGTGAAGGGGACGTCGACACGCGTGTCGAGGCCGACAAAGTGGAGCGCGACAAAACCGATGAACAGAGACAACAGCAGCTGCAGCAGGAGCTTGTAGCGCGCCGAAAGGCCAAGCGACCGCTTGCGCACGATCTTGATCCAGTCGTCGGCGAACCCGATGAACGCGTTGCCGAGTGCCGCGATGAGCACCGTCAGCGAGGCGATGGAGAAGCGGCTGAAGATGAGATACGGGATGAGCACCGCGAACCAGATCAGTGCGCCACCCATGGTCGGCGTGCCCTCCTTGGTCTTGTGTCGCTCCGGCCCCTCTGCGCGGATGTTCTGCCCGAACTCGTTGACGCGCAGCCAGCGGATGAAGGCCGGGCCGATGACGAGCACGAGCACCATGGCCAGCACGCTGGCCCCCATCGCCCTAAGCACGGTCGCTCCTCTCCCCGGCGGCGAGCGCGTCGGCGACCCGCTCGAAGCGCATCAGTCGTGATGCCTTGACGAGCACGGCGCTGCCCGGCGGCGCTATCTGAGGCAGCGCCGCAATACACTCCTCGACCGACGCGAACCAGTGCTCACCAGAAGCGCCGACCAGGTAGTCGCGGCCCAGCTCACCGACGGCGACGACCCGTACTCCGGCGTTCGCGCAGTGCTCACCGACACCACGATGGTAGGCGCCTGCGCCTGCGCCGAGCTCGTACATGTCGCCGAGAATAGCGACCGGCGGCCGGTCGCCGGCGAGGCTCACCAGATGGTCGACGGCGGCGGTAATCGCGACGGGGTTGGCGTTGTACGCGTCGTTGAGCAGCAAGCCACCGCCGGGCAGCTCGGAGACGGCGCCGCGCCAGTCGCTGAAGGCGCCCTGCGCGGCGCCGTCCTTCGCCTCGTCAAGCCGGTATCCCAGCTCGAGAAAGGCCCCCAATGCGGCCAGGGCGTCCTGCAGGTAATGCCCTCCAGTGAAGCTGAAGTCGAGCGTGCCGCGATGACCGAAGGCGTCGATCAGCGCGTGGGTGCCCCCACCGCGACGTTCTTGGGCAACAACGTGGACATCGGCGTCCGGAGAGCCGAAGGTGACGACTCGGCCGCGGTGACGCTGCAGGTGGCGCCGCAAGAGCGGCTCGTCCACCGGCACGACGGCCGTGCCTCCCTGCAGCTCGTCGATGAGCTCCGCCTTCGCGGCCGCCACGTCCTCGACCGTGCCCACCAGCTCCAGATGGACCGGCCCGATGTTGGTGATGACTCCCACATCCGGGAGCGCGACGCGCGCCAGCTCGCGGATCTGCCCGGGGCCACGCATCGCCATCTCCACGACGACGACCTCGGTGTCGTGCCCGACCTCGAGCAGCGTCAGGGGCACGCCGATCTCGTTGTTCAGGTTGGCGGCCGTGACCACCGTCCGGGCCACCGGACGGAGCAAGGCGCCGAGGATGTCCTTGGTGGACGTCTTGCCGGCGCTGCCGGTGATCGCCACGACCTTGGCGCCGGAGCGCCGGCGCACCGCCGTGGCGAGCCGCTGCAGCGCCTCGAGGCCGTCGCCTACGACGACAAGAGGCACGGCGGAGGTCAGGCCGACAGCAGTGTCTTCGCGGACGACGGCGGCGGTGGCGCCGGCGGCGACCGCCGCGAGCGCGTAGGCGTCGCCGTCAAAGCTGTCGCCGCGCAGACCGACGAACAGATCGCCGGTGGCGGCGGAGCGGCTGTCGGT
>JBBQFA010000124.1:0-7414 GCA_038321515.1 Thermoleophilia bacterium
GTGCTCGACCAATACGGCTACCTTGCGCGACGAGCCGGCGGCGTCTCGGTGAACGATGGCTCCCGCACCCTCAAGATCCCGACCCGCTACGGCAACCACCGCGCCTTCGACCCCGGCCTCTTTCGCACCACGCTCACGTTCGACGACGGCGGGCCGGCCTGGGGCTGGGGGCGCATGCTCGACACTCTGAAGGCCTACAAGATGCACGCGACGTTCTTCGTGATCGGCCCGTACGTCTCCGCCACCCCGGCCATGGCGCGGCGCACGGCGCAGGAGGGTCACGGTATCGGCTCGCACGGCTGGACCCACTCGGAGATGACGCGCCAGGGCTACTCGGGCGTGCGCGACGAGCTCATCCGCAGCGAAGCGCCGTGGTGGCGCGCCGCCCAGGCGACCCCGGTGGGCTGGGTCCGGCCGCCGTACGGCAGCCACAACCGGACCACCGTGGCTGCGGCAGGCTCGGCCGGCTTCAAGCACTTCATCATGTGGGACGTCGACCCAGGCGACTGGCGCGGTTACGGCGCCTCGACGATCGCCGCCAACACGCTCTCGCACGTGCACTCGGGAGCGATCGTCGGCCTGCACGTGCGCCCGACGACGATGGCGGCCCTGCCGACCATCCTGCGTGGCCTGCGCGCCCGCGGCTACACGTCGGTCTCGCTGCCCGAGCTGTTCCACGCCGCCGGGCGGCGCTGAGGCGGGCAGACGCGGGGGGCGACAGTCGCTGAGACGGCGAGGCGGCGGGCGAGACGCGTGCGCCACGCGAACGCGCGGATCGCGGCACGAGCCCGGCGCGCCTGAGGCGCACCACCCGCGCGCGAGACGCGGCGTCCGACGCGGCGCACGCACCACGCCCGCCGCCCGAACAGGTACATACCCACTTGGGCGAAGATCGGAGCACGGCATGTTCGATGACGCGGCGCCGGCGATCGGCGGCGACTGGCGCGCCGCGGCGGACCGCTGGCTGACGCCGATCAGTCGACCGCCTTGCGTGCTCCCCGCGGCGGCAGCGCCGCGTCGGCCATGAGCAGGCCGACGACCAGACCGGCCGCGATGACGACGACGCTGGTCAGCACGTTGAGTCCGCCGGAGGCAGTGCGCAGGAACTCGGTGACCCCGCGCAGACCGAGGGCCCCCGGCACGAGTACGGCGAGCCCGGGAATCAGAAGCAGCGCGGCCGGCCTGTGGCTCAGGCGCGCGTATGTGTTCGCGCACAGCCCGAGTACGAGGCTCGCGATAGCGACGCCCAGGGAGGCGCCGACCAGCCAGGCGCCGAACCTCGCCCCTGCGAGGGCGACCAGCACCCCGGCGAGGACGATCGGCCAGTCGCGCGTCCGCGAGTTCGTGAACACGAGCGAGGCGAGCGCGCTCGCGACGACCGCAGCCACGAAGGCAGCGGTCGTCTGGTCCGCGCGGATGAGCCCTGTAGAGGGTACCAGACCGATGCGGTCGACCAGCGCGAACCCGAGGAAGCTGCCGACGCCGAGGTTCACCAGCGTCACGGCGGCGCCGGCGAGCCGCGCGGTACCCGAAGAGAGATGCCTCGCGGCCAACTCGGAGACGCCGATCGTGATCGCGAGTCCGGGGAGCAGCAGGATCACGCCGGCGAGGGCCACCGTCGGCAGGCTGAAGTGGCGGAAGAGATGGCCGACGGCGAGGGTCACGACCGCGGCGACGAAGGCTCCGAGGAGCTCAACGAGGCTGCGAAGCCGCTCGTAGCGCGCCGCCACCACGACGAGCATGCCGACAGCGATGCCGACCGGCAGGGCGGCGAGAAAGGCGAGCCAGTCGCCGCCCAGAAAGATCGCGAACGACGCCGCCCCGAGTCCGGACGCCAGCACCCGCACCCACCAGGCGAAGCGCGGCGGGCTGGCGGCGATCAGGTTGATCTCGGCGAGCGCCTGCGGCGCCGTCATCTGCCCCGACTTCACGCCCTTGACGACGTCGTGCATCATGCTCCGCGCCTGCAGATCGATGTGGCCCTCGGAGACGCGCAGCAGCACCGTCTGCTCGTGCGAGTCGCTGCCGAACGACGCCATCACCATGGTCGGAGTAGCGAAGAACTGCGCGTCCAGGCCGAGCTTGACGGCGCAGTCGGTGAGGTCGCGCTCCATGTCGTCGGCGTCCTCGCCGCAGCGCGCCAGGGCGCGGGCGAGGGCGCTCACGAACCGGATGCGTACGTCTGTCGATTCCGTCGTCACCGCCCGTGCCCTCCTTTCGCTGCCGAGCCTTCCTTCACGGGACCGGCGCGCTTCCCTGCTCGACAGGCCTCGGGTGACCGAGCCCGACCGTCCAACGGCAGTCGGCGTGACGCGCCGTCCCGAAGGGGAGAAACTCCAGAAGAGACCACAGACTGAAGGAGAGTGATCCATCGTGGCGATCAGCAACACATTCAGGAACGCGAGTCACGCTGCCGGCGTCGCTACGGCGGCGGTTCCCTATCTCGGCAAGTTCGCGAACGACCAGGCGCTGCGCTCGAGTGCCAAGGACCTTCTCAAAGCCGTTGAAGCTCTGTACGACGAGGTCTCAGGCGATGTCGACCGCGGCGTCGGCTCGTTGCGAGACGCCGCTCACCTCGGCCGGCGCGACACGCGCTCGCACAACGCTCGCACGGCGCTGATCGTCGGCGCCGGGCTCGGCATCGCCATCGGCGCTCTGCTGGCGGCGGCGGTGATCTACCCGAGGACTCGCCGGCAGATGGCGCGCGCGATGGACGAGGCGCGCGAGCGAGCGGCGGCGACTGCGCGCGACGCCCGCGAGAAGGTATCCGGAACGGTGCAGGAGACCCGCGAGAAGGCCTCCGGAGCCGTGCACGACGCCCGCGAGAAGATCTCCGGGACCGTCAACGACCCGGGCGAAGCGACCGCCAATGCCGGGGATGAGGCCGGCGAGACGGCCACGGCGTAGGCAGACAAGCCGCGGCGTAAGAAGTGAGCGCAGCCGGCCTGTGGCTCAGGCGCGCGTACGCGTTCGCGCAGAGACCGCGTGACAGGCTGGCGATGACCGCGACGGCGAGGGCGGCGGCCGCCTGATCCGCGCGGATGACTCCGGTCGACGACACCAGGCCGATGCGGTCGACCAGCGCGAACCCGAGAAAGCTACCGACGCCGAGGTTGATCAGCGTCATGGCCGCGCCGGCGAGCCGCGCCGTGCCGGACGAGAGGTGTCGCGCCGCCAATTCCGAGACGCCGATGGTGATGGAGAGACCGGGCAGGAGCAGGATCACGCCGGCGAGCGCCTGAGGAGCCGTCATCTCACCGGCCTTCACGCCCTCGACGATCTCCTGCATCATGCTCCGCGCCTGGAGGCCGACGTCGGCGCGGCACCGTTCCCGAGACCCTGAGCTTCGACACGCTCCACCGGCTCGCCCAGGACTGACCACGCTCGGTGACCGCTCGCGCCCGTCGCCGGTCGGCTGATCGAGGCGCCGTCAGGTGAGCTCGGCGAACGCGGCCTTCAGCTCCGCATCGCGGTCGATCTCGCGGCGCCCGCACCCAGCGAACTGGTCACCGAAGACGGGCCGGTCGCGCACGCTGAGCGTGCCCAGCGCCACCGGCCCATCCGAGCGGTAGTCCCACTCGCGGATCTTCGCTATCGCCTGGGCCTCGTCGCGCGGGTCGTGGCCCTCGAGCTCGTAGACGCGCTCGTTGTAGTACTCGTAGAGGTTACGAAACGTCACGCACACCTGCAGCGTGTCGACCACGCTGAAGCCGCGGTGCGTGATCGCCTCCGTGTACAGGGTCTTGAGCAGTTCCTTGCCGTGCGAGTAGCCACGCGCCAGGTAGCTCGCCCCGGCGACGTGGAGCAGTTCCAGGGGGTTGAACGGCTCCTCGAAGCTGCCGTACGGCGTCGAGCGGCCCTTGTACCCAGGCGGCGTCTCCGGCCCTGCCTGCCCGACGGTGAGCCCATACACGCCGTTGTCGTGGACGATCAGCGTCAGGTCGATGTTGCGCTTGGCGGCGAACAGGGTGTGCTCCAGCCCTTCCGCGAACGCGGCGCCGTCGCCGGCGTGCACGACCACGGTGAGCCCCGGGTTGGCGAGCTTGATGCCCATCGCCGTCGGGATCGCGCGGCCGTGTAGTGAGTCGAAGCTGTTGACGCCGACGTAGTCCATGATCTTGCTGTTGCAGCCGATGTCGGCGACGAGCACGATGTCCTGCGGCCGCGTGCCCGCCGCGATCAACTCCTGGAAGACAGGCCTGATCGCGTTGAGCACGGCGAAGTTGCCGCAGCCGGGGCACCAGGTGTTCTTGGCGTAGGTGGTCAGGCGTGGGACCGGAGCCGCGGCGGCGTTCGCCGCCGCCCTGCCGGCCGTCTTCTGCTTGGGCGCCTTCTTCTTGCCGGTGGCGCTCATGACAGCACCTCCTCGGCCTGCCGACGCAGCTCGCCGACACCCCACGGCCTGCCGTCGTAGCGGAGCAGGCGGCTGTCGATGCGGAAGCCGCGCTGCTCGAGCAGCCGGGCGAGCTGCCCGCGGGAGTTGCCCTCGGCGACCGCGATCAGTTCGCTACCCTCGAGTGCCTCCCTCATCTGCCGGTCGGGGAACGGCCACAGCACGACGGGCTGGACGACGCGCATGCCGGCGAGCTCGCCGACCTCGCGCGCCGCACCCGTCGGCGAGCCCCACGTCACCAGGGTACGCGTCGCCTCCGGATCGCCGTACACGTTCACCTGCGGCAAGCCGTCCAGCTCCTCGGCCAGTGCAAGGCCCTTCGCGTTCCACTTGTCCTGCATGCGGAACGAGAGCTCCGGGTCCTCGGTGGTGATCCCGAACTCGTCGTGCGTGTAGCTGTTGACCTTGACCACCGCGCCCTCGCGGCCGGGGAAGGCGAGCGGCGAGACGCCGCCCTCTGTGAAGAGGTAGCGCTTGTAGGCGAGCGCGGGGGTCTTGTCCTGGGCCTTGCCGTCCCACGTGCTCTGCGTCAGACGCGGCAGCTGGGGGACGGAGTCCCACGCGAAGCTCTGCGAGTCATCGTTCAGCGTGCGGTCGCCGAGGACGATCGCCGGCAGCTGGTACTTCCAGGCGACGTCCAGGGCGAAGGTGCTCCAGGCGTAGGCCTGCTCCACGTCGGCGGGCGCCACGACGAAGCGCGGGAACTCGCCGTGACCGGCGCTGATCGCGAAGAGCAGGTCGGCCTGCGCCGTGTACGTCGGCAGGCCGGTGGCCGGGCCGGGCCGCTGCCCAAGCACGACGACCACGGGAAGCTCCGCCTGCCCGGCCAGGCTGAGTCCTTCGACCATCAGGGAGAAGCCGCCGCCAGAGGTGCCGACGGCGGCGCGCTCGCCCGCGTAGGCGTGCCCGAGCGCCATCAGCATGGCGGCGATCTCGCCCTCCGGCTGCACCACCTTGAGCTCGAAGCGAGGAGCCTGCCTGGCGAGATAGTGCAGCAGGCCGCTGGCCGGCGTCATCGGGTAGCCGGCGTAGGCCTGGAGACCGCCGCGGATGAGGCCCAGCCCGGTGGCCTCGAGGCCGGTCATGACCGGCCTCGGACCTCCGCCGGGCAGGTCGATGAGCAGCTTCTCGGTCGCCAGATCGTACCCGCGACGCGCGACCCTGAGGTTCAGCTCGGTCTGCTTGGCCTGGTACCGCCGGGTGACGTCTTCCAGGACCTCCCAGGGGATCGCGACCGCTTTACAGAAGGCGCCGAGGATCGCGCTGTTGCGCATCACCGGCGGGGCCGCCTCCTGCTCCAGGATCGTCTTCACCGGGATACCGGTGCGGAAGGGATGGGCCATGGCCGACAGGTCCGCGTCCTTGATGGTCTGGTTGTCGTACACCGTGACGGGGCGCTGCTTCAGGCGCCACTCGTGCCGCGTCAGCGTCTCACCGGTGAGCGCGATGACGACGTTGACGTGGTCGCGGTGCGCGCTGATGCGACCACGGTGGGCACGCACGATGACGTAATTGTGACCTCCGCGAATCAGCGACGGCGAGTCGACATACGCGTAAAGACGGTACCCGAGCTCATTCAGCAGGTGGGCGATCATCGAGCCGGCCTGGGTGATGCCGTCACCGGCTTTGCCTCCGACTAGCACCGAGAACGAATCCACGCGGTCCTCCTCCTGCGCCGGGTCACAAACGGGCGGCGGGCGAGACGCGTGCGCCACACGAACGCGCGGATCGCGGCACGAGCCCGGCGCGCCGGAGGCGCACCAGCCGCGCGCGAGACGCGGCGTGCGACGCGGCGCACGCAGCACGCCCGCCGCCCGTCCGGGTACATACCCACAAGACGCCGAGGAGAACACTTCACGGCCGGCTCCGTCGAACGGCGCCCGCCCGTCGAGAGGCGCCGCAGCCTGGGAGCAGGCGCGAGGCCCGGAGACAGGCGCCGGCCTTGACGCAGGTCAAGGAGGGCGGCGGCCCTCAGAGGGTATTGTTATCACTGTCACAAACGTGAAAACAACGCGAAAGCGAGCGCCCCATGGCACTGCGAAGCATCGTGAAGATCGACGAAGACCTGTGCAACGGCTGCGGCCTCTGCGTCACCCCCTGCGCCGAGGGCGCCATCGAGATCGTCGACGGTAAGGCCAAAGTGATGAAGGACGAGTTGTGCGACGGCGCCGGCTTCTGCCTCGCCGTCTGCCCCGAAGGAGCACTGACCGTGGAGAAGCGCGAAGCCCCCCAGTTCGACGAAGAAGCGGCCGCCATCAAGATGGCCGAGAAGCTCGCCGCCGGCGTGACCATCAAGCAGACCTGCATGAACTGCGGCCGCAGCGAGATGGACGCCGTTCTCTTCCCGGCGCGCACCAAGGGCGAGAGCACCTGGGTGTGCGTCAAGTGTCTCCCCGCGCTGATTCACGGTTGACCGGCGCGTTCCACGCCTAGAAGCTCCCAAAACTCCCAGGAGGAATCGATGTCAGACAGCTACCACGCGTCGGTACACACCATGCTCGAGGAATCGCGGGAGGCCGGCGAGAGCACGGCCTTCGACCGCATGGACGACATGGGCACGCGCTGCAAGTTCTGCGAGCAGGGCATCCGCTGTTCGCTGTGCTCGCAGGGCCCGTGCCGCCTCACCGAGAAGGCGCCGCGCGGCGTGTGCGGCATCGACGCCGACGGCATGGCGATGCGCAACTTCCTGCTGCAGAACACGATGGGCACCGCGACCTACACGTACCACGCCACCGAGGTCATGAAGACGCTGGCGCAGGCGAAGCCCGGCGGCACCTTCGAGATCAAGGACTGGAGCAAGCTCGAGTTGCTCGCCGACGTCGTCGGCGAGGCCGTCGAGCCGCGCGATACGCTGCCCAAGCGCGTCGCCGACGCGATCCTCGGGGAGTTCAACCGCGACCACCAGAGCCCTTCGCCGTTCGTCGAGAAGATGGCTCCGGCCAAGCGCGTCGCCAAGTGGAAGGAGCTCGGGATCATGCCGGGCGGCATCTTTCACGAGAGCATGTTCGCCACCTCGAGCTG
>JBBQFA010000125.1:0-7353 GCA_038321515.1 Thermoleophilia bacterium
CAGGCCGCCCAGATCGACGACAAGGACGAGCGCGACGTCGTCAGCCTGCTGGGCCAGGCGCCGCTCGGCGAGAGCGACGCGCGCGGCGTCGTCAACGTGGCCTACGTCGCGCGTCTGTGCGCCGGCGAGTGGGGCCTGTACTACGACGTCCTCGCCGGCATCGCGCAGGTACGCGGCGTCCTCGAGTCGCGCGACGACCTCGAGCCCGCGCTCGTGCAGCGCGTGCGCGAGGCGCTTGACCGCCTGGCGGCGGCCATCGAGGCCGAGCCCAAGCCCACAAAGTGGAAGCTGAGGGCCAAGGTAGGCACGCACAAACGGTGGCACGACGACGTCGAAGACCAGGACGCCGAGGACCACGGGCCGCCGATCCCACCGGGGGGGCGAGAGCGCGATCACCCCAGAGTGAGCTCCAAGGCGACAAGGCCGATCACGGAGTCACGATGGCCGTGGCAGCGCGATGATTCGAGGAGGATCGGGTGAGTACGAGGCAACGGCAAGAACCGACCGAGCGGCAGGCGCAGTACCTGGACTTCATCCGGCACTACTCCGAGGTGCACAAGATACCGCCGGCAGAGGCGGACATCGCGCAGTACTTCGGTGTGTCCGCTCCCTCCGTTCACCAGATGATCCTCACGCTTGAGGCGCGCGGGTTTCTGGCCCGCAGTCCCGGGCAAGCCCGCGCCATCCGGGTGCTCGTCCCCCCGGCGCCTCGGACACCGCGCGAGAGCTCGCCGAGCGCGGTTCAGCCACCCGTTTTGCCGGTAGGAGAGCCGACCTCCGTGGTCGAGGCGGCGACCTCCGTGGGCCGCGAGGTCCTGAGCCGGCTCTTCGCCCAGGCCGACGAGGCCGCGCTGGATGACGCCGAGTTCGCGCCCCTCGTGGGGTGCGTGCTGGACGGCGTCGACGCCGGGCTGCGCGCCGCCGGCGTAGCGCCAGATGCCGCCGGCGCAGCGCGCACTCGTCTCCTCGAAGAGGCGCTCCGCACGTACACCACACTGTGCGCCCAACACGATCCTTCCGGCGCCGACGCCGAGGAGGATGCGGAGACGTTCTCGTATCTCATGGCGCACGGTGACTGGCCGGATGCGTGACGCGATCGTCTCGCCGCGGGAGGTGATCCGCTATGAAGACGAAGAAATCTGACTGCGTAGAGATGAAGCGTCTGGGCGCAGCGAAAGTGCGTGAGCAAACGGCGACCCTCACCAGAGAGCAGGAGTTGCGGTTCTGGCATGAACGCTCGCAACACCTGCGTCAACGTCAAGAGTCGCTCAAGGTCCTCACCCCACCCGCTGGGTGATCGCCGCCAAGCAGCATCTTGCTGCAGGACCCCGGGCGGCTCCGTCCTTCGACAAGCTCCGGCGCGCGGTCGCGGGCAGTCTCAGAGGATAGCCGGCAAGCCATCGCGGAACTCTGCCGCCGGCACGGGGTCGCGCGCCTGATCGTCGGGTTCCGCACAACCAGTCGGCTCACGGCTGCGCCTCTCTCGACGACGAGACCGTCATGGCCGTAGCCGAGCGCTCATGATCCTGCGGCAACGTCCACCACCTGGGCGGTTCGTCACTCTCGTGCGGCCGTGGTCACCGCGCTACCCTCGCGTGAGGCGCGGGTACGGCTTGGTCGTTCGGCAAGGCCTTGCGCACACACAGAATACTATGTAGACTTAAGCTGTAAATCTGAATAGTATCCTCGGCTATTCAAGTGCGTTGAGCAAGGAGGCACAGTGCGACGCGGACCCACGGGAAGGTACGACGTCACCGTCGCCGGCGGCGAGCGGGTCGAAGCGTTTGTCCCCGACCCGCTGCCTCCCGTGCCGCCGCTCGACCTCTTGGGGCCGGCCCAGCAGCTCCTCGAGCGCGCGGCGCTGGCTACCGGCCGGCTGGACAGCGTCTCCACGCTGCTCCCGGACACAGCCCTCTTCTTGTACGCGTACATCCGCAAGGAGGCCGTGCTCTCGTCGCAGATCGAGGGTACACAGGCGTCACTCTCCGACCTGCTTCTGTTCGAGATCGAGCAGGCGCCGGGGGCGCCCGTCGACGACGTTGCCGAGGTGAGCGGGTACGTGGCGGCGCTTGAACACGGCCTCGCCCGTCTCCGCGGCGGCTTCTCCATGAGCGCTCGTCTGCTGCGCGAGGTGCACGCCCGTCTGCTCGAGCGCGGCCGCGGGAGCGACAAGGAGCCCGGCGAGTTCCGCCGTTCGCAGAACTGGATCGGCGGGACGCGGCCGGGCAACGCCCGCTACGTCCCGCCGCCGCACACGGAGGTAGCGGCGTGCATCGGGCACCTCGAGCGCTTTCTCCACGATGAGCGAAGCGAGCTGCCGCAACTCGTGCGGGCCGGACTCGCCCACGTGCAGTTCGAGACCATCCACCCGTTTCTCGACGGCAACGGCCGCGTCGGCCGCCTGCTCATCACTTTGCTGCTCTGCGACTACCGCGTGCTCGGCGAACCACTCCTCTATCTGAGCCTGTTCTTCAAGCAGCACCGCAGCGAGTACTACCGGCTCCTCGACGTGGCCAGGTTCGAGGGCGACTGGGAGGCTTGGCTCTTGTTCTTCCTTGAAGGCGTCGCCGAGACGGCCGACGGGGCGGTCGCCACGGCGCGCGACCTCGGCCGCCTCTTCGACGATGACCGGCAGCGCATCCAGGCCACGGGTCGCAGGGCAGGGTCCGCGCTGCGCGTGCACGAGGCGCTCAAGGCGCGACCGCTGCTGACGTTGCAGCGAGCTGTCGATCGCTCTGGCCTGTCGTTTCCGGCCGCCGCCGCCGGCATGGACATGCTTGTCGAGCTTGGCGTCGCCCGGGAGCTCACCGGCAAGAAGCGCAACCGCATTTACGCCTACGACCACTATCTGGCGACGCTAGCGGAGGGGACGTGACCCGCTGAACACGGTCGCGTTCTCGGGCCACCGCGTATCCGCTTCATCTTCTGGAGCGACGAGGATCAGACATTCATCGCCGAGGTCCCCGAGCCGGCCGGCCGCATGGCCGACGGCGCCACCCCCGAGGAGGCCCTGGCGAACGTCGCGGTGATCGTGCGCGAGTGGATCGAGACGGCCACGGACCAAGGACGGCCGATCCCCCAGCCGCGCGGCCGCCTGCAGTTCGCCTGAAGAAGCAGAGACGCTCCGGCGACCCCGCCCGGAATGCCGGAGTGGCACAGCGCCGGTGGACGGGGCCTCGCGCCCGAGACACTCGGCGACCGCGCCCGGTCTTCCGCGACTCTTCCCAGCCACTGCAGGGCATGATCGGGAGGGAAGCAGGGCCCCCATGAAGGAACTCGGGCTCGACCAGGGGCATACCGCGGCCATCAAAGAGGAAGGCGGCGAACGCCCGGCCGGCGCGGATCGGCCGCGTCGCTGAAGTCGATGACGTAGGCCAAGCGCGTTCTCTACAGACCCAACTCGGCCTTGATCTCGTTCCAGGGCCTGGTCTTGTCCAGCTCGCCGGCCTCAAGAGCACGCTTGTACTCGGCGGCGTCGTGCTGATCCTCCACGAGCTGAGCCACGAACATGTCCTCGATGGGGACCACGGCCGCGACAGGCTTGCCATGGCGTTTGACCACGAAGCGGTCGCCGCCGTAGGCGCAGCGACCGACGATCTCGGACAGCTTGTCTCTGAGCTCACGCGTCGTCACCGTGTCGGCGTCTCCGAAGTCGCTGTTGGCGATGCGTTCTGCGAGGTCGTCAGACAGCGCTTCATGCTGCCAGCCCCCTTGCCGAATCAGTCTGAGCCATGCCTTCTGCGCTCACAAGGATGACGAAGACGGGTCAGGGTGACGTTGACTCACGACCTCACGGGGATGACGAGCGGGGGCGAGAACCTTGACGTCGGCGCCGGCCGGCGAAGCCCCGCCGGCCCTCGCCCTTGCCTTTCCGCCCGCCCGGCCCTAGCATCATCTGTGAAGTTCATCGTGAGCGAGGCGGCCGACGGCCGTGACTGCGCGCACTCGAAAGGGGTCGGTATGGGCTGGGCACCACTCATCGCCATCGTCATCGTCATCCTCCTCATCCTCGCAGCCATCCTCTCGGGCATCCGCATCGTGCGGCCGACGCACCGGGCGCTGGTCGAGCGACTGGGCAAGTACCACCGCTTCGCGCAGCCCGGCATCCACCTCACGATCCCGTTCGGCGTCGAGAGGATGTACCGGGTCGACATCCGCGAGATCCTCGTCGACGCGACGCCGCAGACGATCATCACCAACGACAACCTCAACGCGAGGGTCGATGCGCAGGTGTACCTCAAGGTCAAGTTCGACGAGGAGAGCGTGAAGGCGTCCCAGTACAACGTCGCCAACTACCAGATCCAGATCGTCCAGCTCGCACGTACGACGCTGCGCAACATCATCGGCACCCTGAGCCTCAAGTCGGCGAACAGCGAGCGCGGCCGCATCAACGAGGAGCTGCGCACGACTCTGCGCACCGAGACCGCCAACTGGGGCCTCGAGATCCTGCGCACCGAGCTCAAGGAGATCGACCCGCCGCCGGACGTGCAGGAGACGATGAACAAGGTCGTCAAGGCCGAGAACGAGAAGATCGCGGCCATCGACTTCGCCACCGCGACCGAGACGCAGGCCGACGGCCAGCGCCGCGCCGAGATCAAGAAGGCCGAGGGCATCCGGCAGGCCAAGATCCTCGCCGCCGAGGGCGAGGCGCAGGCGATCAAGCTCGTCAACGAGGCGGCCGAGCAGTACTTCATCGGTAACGCTCAGGTGCTGCGCAAGCTCGAGACGGTCGAGAAGGCCTTCTGGCAGAACGCCAAGATCATCGTGCCGGCCAACGGCGACCTGGTGAACGTCATCGGCGACCTCGCCGGCATCACGCCGGTCCCGGTGAAGGCGCCGCACCTCAACCCGACGCCGGGTCAGCCGGACCGGCGCTGAGCGGAGCGTCCGGCGCGGGCGCCGCGCCTACTGCTTCTGCTTGCGCGGCTTCTTCTGCTTTGGCGGCAGGCTCGCGGCGTAGGCCGCCGCCTTGCGCACCCACCCAGCGGTCTCGTCGCGATCGGCGACCATGGTCGTCGGCAGCGCGACGTACTCCTTCATGAATCGGCCCGGCATGGGTTCGAACGGGTGTCCGCCGGACCTGACGACCACGGCGCGCTCCTCGTCCGGCAGGCGGAGCATCACGGTGTCCTGCCAGACGCCGGCGAACATGTTGCCGCCGGTGAAGTACGCGGGGCAGCCGAACATCGGCCGGTAGTCGACCGGCTGGTCGAAGTCGATCGCGGCAATGGTGTCATCGAGCAGCCTGACGAGTTTCTCGTCGGGCTTCTCCCAGGGGCTCACGGCGTGTCCTTTCGCTGCCCGCGGCTACTTCTTCTTCTCGTGGCGCGGCACGACCAGTACGGGGATGTCGCTGTGGTGGAGCAGCTTGAGCGCCGTCGAGCCGAGAAAGGCGGCCGAGACGGCGCCCTCGCCGTGGCTGCCGACGACGATCGCCATGGCCTTCTTCTCGCGGGCGGTCTCGAGGAGGACGTCGACGGGTCGCCCCTCGGAGACGGCGCCGATCGCTTTGACGCCGGACTCGACGAGCTCCTGCGTGGCCTCGGCGACCTGCTGCTCGCCGTACCCGCGCACGAGCTCGACGTGGTTGTCGTACTCGGCGCTCATCATGAGCGGCGAGTCGGTCATGCCTATGGGGACGTAGCCGACGGAGAACTCAAAGGCGTAGACGACGATCACCTCGGCGTCGTCGATGTGCGCGGCAAGGCCGGCGGTGTGCGTGAGGGCCTTCTTGGCGCAGTCTGATCCGTCGTAGCCCAGGACGAGCGTGGTCGGCATGGCACATCCTCCTCGAGTGGGGTCCTGCAAAGACTATGCACACCGCGGTGCGTGGTGAAACGGCGGCGCCGCTACGCCGGCCGCCCGCGACACGCGCGGCGGCCCTTCGCCGGCCGCCGCGCCGCCGTCAGGCGGGCTGCCGCCGCGCCGCTCGGCGGGCGATGAGCCCGCGCCGCGGCGCGACGACGTACGCGACGAGAAACGCGGCGGTGGCGGCCAGTACGACCGCCGCCCCCGAGGCGACGTCGAGGTAGTAGCTCACGTACAGCCCGGTGACGCTCGCCGCGGCGCCGATGACGGCGGAGACGGCCATCATCGTCGCCAGCCGCCGCGTGAGCAGGTAGGCGGTCGCCGCCGGGGTGACCAGCATCGCGGCGACAAGGCCGACGCCGACCGTCTGCAGGCTCACGACGATGGTCAGCGCCAGCAGGATCAGCATCGCGAAGCGCAGGGTCTCGGGGCGCTTGCCGAGCATGTGCGCGAGCACGGGGTCGAACGACGCCAGCTGGAACTCCTTGAAGAAGAGTAGCAGCACGCTCAGCACGACCAGCGCCAGCAGGCCCGTGAGCCAGAGATCGCCCGCGGTGACGCCGAGCACGTTGCCGAAGAGGATGTGCGTCAGGTCGGTTGCATACGAGCGCACCGTGCTCATGAGGATGACGCCAAGCGCGAGCGCCGCGGCGAACAGGATGCCGATCGCCGTGTCCTCCTTGACGCCGCCGCGGCGCGAGAAGAAGCCGATGCCCATCGCTACGAGGATCGCCGCGACCAGCGCGCCCAGCAGCAGATTCGCGCCGAGGAGGTAGGCGATCGCGACGCCGGGGAGGATCGCGTGCGCGAGCGCGTCGCCGAGAAACGCCATCGCGCGCAGCACGACGAAGCAGCCGATCACGGAGCAGAGCACGCCGACGATCAGTGAGGCGGCGAGCGCTCGTTGCATGAACTCGAGCGTGAACGGGTCGGTGAGCCAGGTGATCATCGCGGCCCGGTGTGCGGCTCGTGGCTGTGCCGGTGAGATTCGCCGTCGCCGACGTGGCCGGGGCAGCACTGGTCGATCACGACCATGCCGTCAAGAAAGAGGGCCTGGCCGCCGAAAGCCTCGGTGAGGTGCCCGGGCGTGAAGACCTCGGCCGGCGAGCCGTAGGCGACCAGCCGGCCGTTCAGCAGCGCGACCAGCTCGAAGCGCTGGGCGGCGGTCTCCATGTCGTGGGTGCTCACGAGAACGGTGATGCCTTGCTCGCGCAGCCGCCCGATCAGGTCGAGCAGTGCCTCCCGGGCGCTCACGTCGACACCCGTGAACGGCTCGTCGAGCAGCAGCACGTGCGGCTCCTGGGCGAGCGCCCGGGCGAGAAACACGCGCTGCTGCTGGCCGCCGGAGAGCTCGCCGATGGCGCGCCCCGCGAGCCCGGCGACGCCGATCTCGTCCAGGCAGCGCGCCACCACCTCGCGGTCGGCGGCCCGGGGGCGGCGGAACCAGCCGAGGCGCCCGTACCGCCCCATCATGACGACGTCGTGCACGGTGACGGGGAAGCTCCAGTCGATCTCCTCGCGCTGGGGCACGTAGGCGATGGGGTC
>JBBQFA010000126.1:0-7272 GCA_038321515.1 Thermoleophilia bacterium
GGGAACTCGAGGAGTACGGCCTCTGCTGGCCGGCGCCGGCGCCCGTCACCGCCTGATACACGACGACTGCCGCGCCGCCGCGGGCGGCCCCAGCCGCCCCCCCCCCCCCCCCGCACAGCGAACCCCGCCCCCGCCCCCCCCCCGCCGGGCGCGGCAGTCGTCGTGTATCAGGCGGTGACGGGCGCCGGCGCCGGCCAGCAGAGGCCGTACTCCTCGAGTTCCCGGTAGGTCACCCCACCGAGACTGGGGATGAGCAGTGAGATCTCGTCCTCCCACACGGCCTTGGGGTACCCGGCCTGCCACTCGTGGCCGAGCCGCTTGGCGACCTCGCGGAAGGCCCACCAGCCGGGGCGGGCGGCGCCGGGCGGGCGCTGAACCCGCCGCAGGCGGCTGATGCGCCGCTCGGCGTTGGTGAACGTGCCGTCTTCTTCGCCCCAGGCGACGGCCGGCAGCACGACGTCGGCGATCTCCGCGAGGTCGCCCCGCATGGCCCCCTGGACGACGACGAACGCGGCCTTGTCCAGAGCAGCCAGCAGGCCGGCGGAATCGCCGAACGAGACGGCCTCGTTGGCCCAGACCCAGGCGGTGCGCAGCGCGCCGTCGGTGAGGCCGGCCACGATCTCGGCGGTCGAGCGGCCGGGCGCGGCCGGGAGCGAGGTGACGCCCCAGGCGTCGGCGAAGTGCTGCCGCGCCACGTCGTCGGTGACGAGGTCGCCGCCGGGCAGCACATCCGGAGCGACGCCCATGGCCACCAGGCCTTGGACGTTGCCGGCGCCGAGCGGCAGCGAGACGCTGCGCGCCCCGGCGAGATCGTCGAGCAGGGACTGCAGCTTGACGACGGCGGCTCCGGTGCCGGCGAGGTCGTCGGTCGCGCCCAGCGTGGCGCACACGACGGCCGGGCGCACGTCCACGAGTTTGCCGGCGATGGCCCTGATGGTCGCGGCGTCCACGCCGGCGTCCTGGGCGATGCGCTCGGGAAGCACGGCGGCCAGCATCGCCTCGAGCTCGCGCTCGTGAGGCACGGTCTCGCCGGCGTCGCGGCGGCCGGCGAGCTCGTTGGCGAGCAGGACCGCGATGATGCCGTTGAGCACCTCGGGGATCGCCGCCGGCTCGGCGGTCACGCGGACTGCGGCGGAGTCGCCGAGGTCGCTGTGGCCGGAGTCGAGCACCATGAGGTGGGCGCCGTCCCGGACGGCGCGGCGAAGGGCGGTGCCGGCCACGGGGTGGTCGGCCACTTCGCCGTCGCCGACGACCAGGACGGCGCGAGCCTCCTCGAGCACCGTCAGGGCGCCGGAGGTGTAGCACACGCCGGCGCCCGTCCCCGTGCTCGCAAGCGAGACCGTGGAAGCCTCGAGGGCGCGGTGGTCTATGTCGTTGGTGCCCAGCACGGCGCGGAAGAACTTCTGCGCCTGGTAGGCCTCCTCGTTGGTGCAGATGGGCGCGATGAGGCCGGCCACGTCGCCGGCCGAGCCGAGCTTCTCGGCGACGAGGTCGAGCGCCTCGTCCCAGCTCGCCTTGACCAGGACGCCGTCCTTGCGGACGAGGGGCTCCTCGAGCCGGGCACGCTCGTCCGGCTCCAGCACGGCGAACCGTCCGCGCTTGCACAGCCGGCCGCGGTTGGGCGGCACGTCGCCCGCGCCGGTCACCTTGACCACCTCGCCGTCCTTGAGGTGCACGACCGTCTGGCAACCCATACCGCAGTGCGGACAGGTGGTGCGCACGCGCTGCAGTTCCCAGTGCCGGGCCACGCCCTTGGCGGTGCGCTCGGTGAGCGCCCCGACCGGGCACGCGTCCACACACTGGCCACAGAGCTCGCACTGGTCGAGGTCGGGCAGCGGGTACCAGTCCTTGCCGCCGGCGCGCTCGGCGCGCCGGCCGGAGGGGTGCGGCACGATCCCGTGGACCTGGATGGCGGTGCAGGCGGCCCAGCACCGGCCGCAGAGGATGCACTTGGAGTAGTCGCGGATGACGTAGGCGTCCTCGATGAGCGGGAACTCCTCCGCGCCGGGCAGATCGCTCGGCGGCTCGACCTGGTACTCGTAGGCGAGCCGGCTGAGCTCGCACTCGCCGAGCGACTCACAGGTGATGCAGGTATGGCGGCCGGAGCCGATGATGAGCTCAAGCGTCGACCGGCGGGAACTGCGGACCCGGTCGCTCATGGTCTGGACGTCCATGCCCTCGGTGGCTGGCGTACTGCAGGCCGGCAGCAGCCGGCCCGCGCCGGCCACCTCGACCACGCAGAGGCGGCACACGTCGCGGTGGCCCGCCTCCGGCAGGTAGCAGAGCGTTGGGATGGCGACGCCATCGGCGCTCGCCACGTCCAGGATGGTCTGGCCGGGTTCAAAGGCGAGTACCCGGCCGTCGATGGTGATCTGCGGCGCGGCGGTCGTCGCGGCGTCGGTCTGCGCTGTGCCGCTCGTCGGTACGTCGCTCATGTCAGACCACCGCCACGGCGATACGGTAGCAGCGCAGGCAGCGCTCGGCCTCGCGGCGAGCATCGGCCATCGAGACCGGCCCCTCGACCTCGTCGAAGCACTGGATGCGGACCTCCGGCGGCACGACCATCGGGCGAAGCTTCTCGGTGCTGCCGGCGAACGGGATCGGCGTTTGCGTCTCGGTACGGATGGCTTCGAGCATGGCGTGCTCGAGCCGGTCCTCGAGCGGTGGTGCGACCGGCTTGTCCTGCAGGAACTCGTTGACGGAGCCTGCGGCGCGGCGGCCGGCGGCGAGGGCCGCGACGAGGCTGCTCGGCCCGGTGTAGCAGTCGCCGCCGCCGAACACGCGCGGGTCGGCCGACTGCATGGTGAGCGGGTCGACCTCGAGAGTCTTCCACTTGCTCACCTCGATGTGGCTCGGCATGAGCTGGTCCACGGAGCACACCTGGCCGATGGCCGGCACGATGCAGTCGCAAGAGATGACGAACTCGGAGCCCTCGATGGGCTCGGGGCGGCGGCGGCCGGACGAGTCGGGCTCCCCGAGTCGCATGCGCCGGCACTCGAGGCCGGTGACCTTGCCGTCTTGGGCCTCGATCTTCGTCGGCGCGACCAGCGTGACCATCTCGACACCCTCTTCCTTGGCCTCGACGATCTCGGCCTGGTCAGCCGGCATCTCCGCCTCGGTGCGGCGGTAGAGCAGCTTGACGTCGTCGAAGCCGATGCGGCGCGCCGAGCGCACGCAGTCCATGGCCACATTGCCGCCGCCGATCACGAGCATGGTCCTGCCGGTGAGCGGGACCTGGCCGAAGGCGATCTCGCGGAGGAACTCGACGCCGGGCATGAAGCCGTCGTAGCCGGCGTCCTCGCCCTCGCAGCCCATGCGCGCCGACTGGTGCGCGCCGACGGCGACGAACACGGCCTCGTAGCCCTGCTCGAACAGTTGGTCCATGGTCGCATCGACGCCGAAGCGGAAGTTGTAGACGATCTTGACGCCGAGGGACTCGACGCGCTCGACCTCGGCGCGCAGTACGTCGCGCGGCAGACGGTAGTCGGGGATACCGACGGCGGCCATGCCGCCGGCCTCGGGAAGCGCCTCGAAGATGGTGCTGGTGACGCCGTCGAGCCCCAGGTAATAGGCGCAGGCCAGGCCGGCCGGCCCCGCGCCGATGATGGCGACACGCGGGTGCCCGGGCATCGGGCAGGCGGTCACGTCGGCCTCGCTGTCGGCGACGAAGCGCTTGAGCGTGCGGATCGCGACCGGCTCGTCCACCGACCCGCGCCGACAGGCGTCCTCGCAGGGGCGCACGCACACGCGGCCGATCGTCGCCGGCATGGGACAGCGGCGGCGCACGGCCTCGGCCGAGCGCTCCACCTCGTCGATGCGCAGTTGCTCGACGTAGGCCGGGATGTCGACCCCGGCGGGGCAGGCGGCCATGCACGGTGCCACGACGGTGGAGGCGTAGGTACCGCGGGCGATGGGCTTCTTGTCGGCGACGGCGGCGGCGAAGCGTTCGGCGTGCTGTTCCAGCGACTCCAGCACCGCGTAGCCACCGGTGCGCCCGAGATCGCAACGTGAGGCCTCGGCGACGTGACGACTCAGCTCGAGTGCACGCTCGAGCCGAGCCTCGTCACCACGGCCGGCGCAGATCTCGTCCAGGATGTCCGCGACCTCATGCATGCCGATGCGACACGGGAAGCACTGCCCGCAGCACTCCTGGACGGTGCGCGCAGCGAACTCGCGCGTAAGGTCGACGATGTCGACGGAGTCGTCCCAGACGGCCACGCCACCCCAGCCCATGACGGCGCGAAAGGAACTTGAGAGCTCGGCGGGAAGTCGCGAGGGGTCGGTGGTCCAGGCACCCGCCACGGCGACGGCGGCGTCGGTCGTCATGCAGCCTCCTCTGGCCGGCGCGGGCTCTGGCTCGGCGACTGCCTCCCTCCAGCGGCAGAAGAATGGAGGACCCATACCGGACGGTTCGTTCTCGGCGCCCCGCGGGGCGTCTCTCAGCCGACCAATGATACGTTCGTGCGCCGCGAGCCACAATCGCGGGGCGCCGTCAGGACCTCTCCGCGGCGGCGCGACGCACCGCCTCGGCGAGGGCGCGCGGCGCCTGGGCGCCGCTGAGGCCGAACCTCCCATCAAAGACGAAGGTGGGCACGGCGCGGATGCCGAGCTCGGCGGCACGCCGCTCCTCGGCCCGCACGGCCGCAGCCGTTGCCTCGTCGTCGAGGGCGGCCGCGACCCGCTCCGCGGGCATGCCTGCCGCCCCGGCCAAGCCCTCGAGCACGGCGCGGTCGCCGATGTCCGCGCCGTCGGCCCAGTAGGCCGTGAGCAGGCCTTCGGCGAGCGCCTGCTGCGCCTCGGCGCCCTCCTCCAGAGCTGCCGCCAGCAGGCGGTGGGCGGCAAAGGTGCTCGGGCGCGTCGTCAGCTCGCGCACGTCGAACAGCGGCAGCCCGTCGGCGACGGCGGCCTCCGCCAGGCGCTCGCCCATGCCGTCGAGCGCGCCAGGACCGTACTTGCCCTCGAGATAGCCGCGGAGGTCCACGCCCTCAGGGGGCACCGTGGGGTCGAGCTCGAACGCGGCGAAGCGCCAGCTCACGTCGGCGGCCTCCTCGCCGAGCTCCCGTAGTGCCGCTCGCCAGCGCGACGCGCCGACATAGCACCACGGTCAGACCAGGTCCGACCAGATCACGACGTCGATCACGGATCCACTCCTCTCCACGACGACAGGCCCATGTTCCGGTGGATTCCCCGGACCACCGCGCTCTACTCCGAGCCGGGGAGGTCTGGCGCCGCCCCGCCGGGGCTGCGAGACTACGAGCGATCACGATCGACGATCCGCCGTCCGGTGCCGGGGGCGGGCGCTTCCTTCGACTGCTACGATACGGTACCCGGCCGTGGAGGCGGCGACCCGGCTCGATGACCTCAGGAATGGGAGTGGGAGACAGATGCGCAGCATCACCCGGTTCTTCGTGGTCTCGGCGAGCGTCGTCGCACTTGCGACCCTCGTCGGGGCGACCGGCGGCTGCGGGCGGGCCGCCGAGAAGCCGACGATGCACTGGGAGCGCGTGCTCTCCACTCGCATCTCCGGTGCCCAGCCGGTGAAGCTGAATCTGGGTACCTTCCGCCTCGGCGATCAGGTGCGCCTCGCTTGGGTCCTGTCCGGACCGGAGAAGCCGCCGGTGACCCTCACGTGCCGGGTCACCAACGTCGACACCGGCACCGGCTATGGGAAGGCCGTCTCCCCCCGGTCAGGCCCGGGCGTGACGCTGCACGACGACCAGGCGATGACGCTCGCGCCGATCCCGCCGGGCACGTACCGGATCCACTTCAGCCAGCGCTTTCGCCCGGCAAGAGGCCCTGGTTACGACATCGAACTCACGATCTCCACGATGCGCTAGTCGCAGCCGCAGAGCCGCCGGGCGAGCGCGCAAGACACCGACCGGCGGAACCCGGAAGGTCGTAGAATCCGCGGGAGAGAACACGGCGCGGGAGCGCCGGGGAAAGGACGGCGCGATGACCTTCACCTTCGGATCCCGGCGGGGGATCTACGCCGACATCACGGCGACGGCGCCGGGCGACGGCCCGCTGACCGCCGCCGAGCTCGCCGTCTTCGAGACCTTCGACCTCCTCTACCGCTCGCTCTGCGCCCTGCTCTTCAACTACGTGCCCACGTCCGGGCACCCGGGCGGCTCGATCTCGTCGGGGCGCTTTGTCGCCGGCATCCTCTTCGACGCCCTCGACTACGAGCTCGGCGACCCGGAGCGGCCGGACGCCGACCTCGTCAGCTACGCAGCCGGCCACAAGGCGATGGGCCTCTATGCGATGTGGGCGCTGCGCGATGAGATCGCCGCGGTCGCCGATCCGGCGCTGCTGCCCGCAAGTGCCTCGCAGCGCCTGCGCCTCGAGGACCTGCTCGGCTTTCGCCGCAACCCGATCACCGCGACCCCGCTCTTTCGCCGCTTCGGCGCCCGCGCGCTCGACGGGCACCCGACGCCGGCGACGCCCTTCGTCAAGCTCTCCACCGGCGCCTCCGGAGTCGGCGTCGCCAGTTCGATCGGGCTCGGCCTCGGCGCCGCCGACCGCTACGGCGCCGACGCGCCGCGCGTACACATCGTCGAGGGCGAGGGCGGGCTCACGCCCGGCCGCGTCGCCGAAGCGCTGGCTGCGGCCGGCACCGCCTCCCTCGGCAACGTCGTCATGCACCTCGACTGGAACCAGGCTTCGATCGACTCTGACCGCGTCTGCCGCGACGGCGAGACGCCCGGCGACTACGTGCAGTGGGACCCGCGCGAGCTCTTCTACCTGCACGACTGGAACGTCATCTTCGTGCCCGACGGCAGCGACCTGCAGCAGGTCATCGCGGCGCAGCGCCACGCGGCGACGCTCGCGAACGGCCAGCCGACGGGAATCGTCTACCGTACGCTCAAGGGCTGGAAGTACGGCGTCGAGGGCAAGGCCAGTCACGGCGGCGGGCACAAGCTCTGCTCCCAAGGCTTCTACGAAGCGCTGGCGGAGCTCGCCGGCGCGGACGGCGCCGAGGCCCTGCTGCCGACCTGCGACCCCGGCGAGCAGCGCTGCGCCGGCTCGAGCGGCGCCGCCGTGCGCGAGGAGTGCTTCTGGGCGGCGCTCGAGGCAGTGCGCGCCCGCGTTGCCGCCGAGCGGCCGATGGCCGAAGCGCTCTGCGACCGGCTTGCCGCCGCCCGCCGGCGGCTCGACGCGCGCGAGCGCGCGCCGCGGCCCGGCGCCCCGCGCATCGACGCGGCCTATGAGCTGGCCGAGGCTGCGGCCACGATCGCTCCGGCTCCGGAGGCGACGCCCCACGAGCTGCGGCTC
>JBBQFA010000127.1:0-7268 GCA_038321515.1 Thermoleophilia bacterium
CTGCGGGACGCGTTCGACCCGCAGCAGCGGCGCCGGTAGACCATGACCAGATCGAAGGCGGGGGCACGCCGGCCCGCCAAGGAGGCACACATGTCGCGACGTTCGTTCAAGAGGAGAGCCGCACTGGCCGCCGTACTGGGACTCGCCTTGATCCTGGCTGTCGGGCTCGCCGCCTGCGGCGGCACCACCGACGGTGACACCAGCAGCCCCGCGGCCTCCGGCACGCCCACCCAGGGCGGCACCATGTCGCTCTCGTACCTCACCGAGCCGTCGAGCCTCGACCCGGCGGTCGCCTGGAACGTGATCGACTGGCAGATCGAGCATGACATCTACCAGGGCTTTCTGCGGTACAGCCCCAAGCCCGGCGCCGCCGGCACCGAGCTCATCCCCTGCCTGGCGACCGAGGTACCGAGCGCCGAGAACGGCGGCATCTCGGCGGACGGCAAGACCTACACCTTCCACCTGCGCGAGGGCGTCAGGTTCCAGCCGCCGGTGAGCCGCGAGGTCACCGCCCAAGATTTCAAGTACAGCTTCGAGCGCATGATGAGCTCGCCGCGAGCCCCGGCCACCTCGTTCTACATGGGCGTCGTGGGCGCCGACAAGTTCATGGCCGGCAAGGCCCAGGAGATCACCGGCTTCAAGGTGGTCGACGACCTCACGGTAGAGATCACGCTCAAGGCCCCGGACCTCTCGTTCCTCAACGCGGTGACCATGGACTTCTGCGACGTGGTGTCCAAGGAGTGGGTCGAGAAGTGGGGCAAGCAGTTCAATCGCCATCCTCTGGGCACCGGACCGTTCGTCTTTCAGAATTGGACGGCAGGTCGCGAGATCGTGCTCACCCGGAACCCCGACTACTGGGAAGCGGGCAGACCGTACCTCGACACCATCGACTACCAGCTCTCGTTCTCACCGTCCACCGCGCTCCTCAAGTTGCAGCGCGGCGAGATCGATGTGCTGGGCGACGGTGTGCCGGCGGCCGACCTGCCGCGCGTGCAGGCCGACCCCAAGTGGAAGCAGCAGATCTTCTCGCAACCGCTGGTCGCGGTCAGCTACCTGTTCATGAACGTGCAGATGAAGCCGTTCGACGACGTCAAGGTGCGCCAGGCGCTGAGCTGGGCGATCGACCGCGACAAGCTGGTCAAGCTGCAGGCCGGGCAGGCGATGAGCCTCTGGCAGTTCTACCCCAAGGGCATGCCGGGACACGAGGACGGCAAGGTCTTCTACGGCTATGACCCCGCGAAGGCCAAGCAGCTGCTCGCCGACGCCGGCTACCCGGATGGGTTCAAGACGATGCTCTACACCGACAACGTCGACCCCAACCCCAAGCTCTGGCAGTCGGTGCAGGCCGACCTCGCCGCCGTGGGCGTCACGGCCGAGCTTAAGACGATGAGCAACAACAGCTACTACAACCAGCAGTCCACGCCCAAGACACTCACCGCCGGCAGCTTCGGCTGGTGGATGGACTTCCCCGACCCGAGCGACTGGATCGCCCCGTTGTTCAGCAAGGCCAGCGCCGTGCCCGGCGGCATGAACTCGAGCTTCTGGTGGAGCCCGAAGCTCGAGGCCATGTTCACCGAGGCCCAGGCCATGACCGACCCCGCGGCGCGCATCGCCAAGTTCTCGGAGATGCAGACCTACATCTCGGAGCAGGCGCCGTACGTGCCCTGCTACCAGCCCATCCAGACGACGATGTGCGCGGAGACCACCGGGGGCTTCTACCTGCACCCGGTGTACGAGATCGACCCGACGCAGTACTGGAAGAAGTAGACACCGGGCGGCGGGTGGGCGGAGGAGCCGCCCGCCGCCCCATCCGACCCTGATGGTGGGGGCAGGAAAGGAGACCGAAGATGAAGGTACGCAAGACAGTGTGGGTGGCGCTGGCGCTGGCCGCGCTGCTCGCCCTCGCCCTGGGGCTCGCCGCCTGCGGCGGCACGAGCGACTCGGGCGGTGGCGGCACCGCGACCACGAGCGGCGCCCCGGTCAAGGGAGGCACGCTCACCGTGACCTTCCAGGGCGAGCCGACGGAGCTCGACCCGGCGATCGCCTGGGAGATCGAGTCGTGGAGCATCGAGCGGCTCACCTACCAGACGTTTCTCACCTACGCGAGCGACCCCGGTGAGGCCGGCACGACGCTGATGCCCGACCTGGCCACCGAGGTCCCGAGCGCCGAGAACGGCGGCATCTCGACCGACGGCAAGGTCTACACCTTCCACCTCAACAAGGGCATCATGTTCGGCCAGCCCGTGAGCCGCGAGGCCACGGCGCAGGACTTCAAGTACAGCTTCGAGCGCATGATGAAGGAGCCGCTCGCCCCGGCGACGTTCTTCTACACCGGCGTCGTCGGCGCCCAGGACTTCATGGACGGCAAGGCCAAGGAGATCAGTGGCTACAAGGTCGTCGACGACTACACGGTCGAGATCACGCTGGAGGCTCCTGACGGCGCCTTTTTGATGGCCATGAGCATGCCCTTCACCTCGGTGCTGCCCGAGGAGTGGGTGAAGCAGGTCGGCAAAGACATCAAGCGCAAGCCGCTCGGCACCGGCCCCTACGTGATCACCGACTGGACGCCCGGCCAGTCCATCAGCGCCGAGAAGAACACCAGCTGGACCGCCGCCACCAACCAGTGGGTCGACAGCATGGAGTTCATCTTCTCCGCCAACCCCAGCACCGCCCTTCTCAAGCTGGAGCGCGGCGAGGTGGACGTGCTCGGCGACTCGATCCCCGGGCCCGACTACCTGCGTACGAGCCAGGACCCGACGTGGGGCAAGTTCGTCGTCAGCGACCCGCAGATCGCCTGGTACTACGTGTTCATGAACGTGCTCGAGAAGCCCTTCGACAACGTGAAGGTGCGTCAGGCCGTCAACTACGCCATCAACACTGAGAAGATCCAGAAGGTGCTGGCCGGCCAGGGCAGCGCCCTGAACCAGATCTACCCCGACGGCATGCCCGGCCATCAGGCCGACCAGGAGTTCTACACCTACGACCCCGAGAAGGCGAAGGCACTGCTTGCCGAGGCCGGCTTGCCGGACGGGTTCAAGACCACGTTCTACGCGCACAACGTGGACCCGTTTCCCAAGCTCGCCCAGAGCATACAGGCCGACCTCCAGGCGGTGGGCATCGACGCGAGCATCAAACAGATGTCTCGCGACGTCTACTGGGACTTCATCGCCCTGAAGAAGTCCAACGCGGGCATCGGCTTGAGCGACTGGTACCAGGACTTCCCGGATCCGAGCGACTGGATCGGCCCGCTCTTCACGCAGCCGATCGACGGCGGCGCCAACGCGAGCTTCTACGAGAACCCCGAGGTCAACACGCTCTACAAGGACTCGGCGAGCGAGCTCGACCCGACCAAGCGCATCGACATGTTCAAGCAGATGCAGGACATCATCATGAACGACGCCCCGACGGTCCCGCTGTACCAGCCGCTGTGGAACGGCATGTTCGGCAAGACCACCGGCGGCTACTACATCCATCCGGTGTGGATCTTCACCTTCCAGGAGTACTGGAAGACGGACGGCAAGTGAGGCGATGACCGTGGCGCGGCGACAGGCGAGCAGGAGGGACGATGGGTAAGTACATCGTCCGCCGGCTGCTGTGGATGGTGGTGGTGCTCTTCTTCGTGAGCCTTATCACCTTCTTGCTCGCCTTCGCCGTGCCCGGCGATCCCGCCAAGAGCATCGCCGGCACGCACGCGACGCCGGAGGTGCTCGACCGCATCCGCCGGGAGCTGGGTCTCGACCAGCCCATCTGGAAGCAGTACGGGCTCTACCTGTGGCACCTGCTGCACGGCAATATGGGCTACAGCTACGAGACCCAGCTCCCGGTCTCCACCGCCATCCTGCAGCGCTTTCCCGCCACCCTCATGATCGCGATGTTCGGCATCTTCTTCGAGCTGCTCATCGGCATCCCGGTGGGCATGATGAGCGCCCTGCGGCAGTACAGCATCCGCGACCGCGCGTTCACTGTGACGAGCCTCCTCTTTCTCGCGGCTCCGGCCTTCTGGCTGGGCATGATCCTCATGTACGTCTTCGCCTTTCAGTGGCAGATCTTCCCGCTTGGCGGCTACGAGGGCTGGACGCAACCGATCTACGGCATCCTGCCCGGACTCACGATCGGGCTGGGCGGCGCCGCCTGGTACTCGAGGATGCTGCGCAGCAGCATGCTCGACATCCTCGGCGCCGACTACGTGAAGGCCGCCCGGGCCAAGGGCCTGCCCGAGCGCACCGTGGTGTGGCGACACATCATGCGCAACGCCTGGAGCCCGATCGTCACCCTGCTCGGCATGGATGTGGGCTGGTTCCTCGGCGGCGTGCTGATCATCGAGATCGTCTTCGGTGTCCCCGGCATCGGCGGCCAGGCGTTCCTGGCCATCCAGTCGCAGGACCTGCCGCTCATCATGGGCACGGTGCTCTTCGCCGCCCTGCTCGTGACGCTCAGCAACTTCGTCGTCGACCTCGCCTACAGCTGGCTCGACCCGCGCGTGAAATATGGCTGAGCACGACCTCCGGGGCAGGGGACGTTGCGATCGTCCGCGCGGGGTAGAATGACGTCGAGCACCCTGCACGCCCGGGTGTAGGCCTTCCACACATTCATGCGCGCACCCCGACCCACAGATGAGTTCGGTCCCGTCCGCTCCCGACTTCTGGCGGCCATCGGCTACCTGCGTGCTCGCTCGTGGGTCGTGTTCCTCACCGGAGTCCTCCTGGCGCTGCTCGTGCTGGTGCCGTTTCACTGGGTCGACCGTCAAGCACAGTTCACCGGCGTGCCGGCGGCCATCACCTCACTGCTTGTCGTCGGGTGCGCCATCGTCGGTGGACCACGGGTCGGCGCCGGCATGGCCGTGGCGGGCGGCGCGGTCTTCGATACCTTCGTCGTCACCGAGCGCTGGCTGGCGACCGGGCTCACCACCGGCGCCGTGCTCATCGTCTGGGTCGTGGTGGGCATCGCCGCCGGGATGCTCGGCGACCGCTACCGCGGCCAGGTCGCGCGTGCACTCCACCAGGCGCACTCGGCACGCGATGCGCTTGACGGCGTGCTCGAAGCCACTCCGGCGTTCCATCTGCACGGCAGCTCTCCGGCAGTCGCCAGGGCGATCTGCGACGCGGCACAGAAGACGTTCGCGTGCGACCTCGTCGCCCTGTTCGCGATCGAGGGCGAGCGCCTGCGCCTCCTGGCGCGCTCGCCCTACCTCGCCACCACCGGCGAGCGCCTGGTCATGGAGCCTTCAGCCGAGCTGCAGAAGGAGCTCGGAGACGACCCCCTGCCGCTGTTCGTGTCCGACATCCGCACCGCCCACAGCCCCCGCCTGCCGCGCGCGATCACCGGCGACGCCGACCAGGTCGCGGCGATCCGGGCGCCGGTGCTGCTGGACGATGTACCGGTCGCCCTCCTCGCGATCAGCTGGGCGCACGCGATGCCCGCACCGGAGCGCGGCGAACTCGGTGTGGTGCAGCGCTTCGTCGAGCACGCCGCAGTGGCTCTGGGCCAGGCGCAGCGCAGAGAGGCGCAGCGCGACGTCGCCGCACTCTACCGACGATTCCAGGCCAGCCTGGTGCCCGCAGTGGACGTGTCAGTGCCCGGCATCTCGATCGCGTCCCTGTACCGCCCGGGCGAGCGACGCATGCTGTTGGGCGGCGATTTCGTCGACACAGTGCTGCGCCCGGACGGGCATCTGGCGGCGGTGATCGGCGACATCACCGGCCACGGCCCCGACGCGGCCGCCCTGGGATCGAGCCTGCGAGCCGCTTGGCGAGCGCTGATGCTCCGCGGAGCTCCGCTGGGCGAGAGCATGCGCACGCTCAACAGCCTGACGCTCGACGAGAGCGACCGGGCTGAGGCCGGGGAGCTCGGTCTAAGCCTGCTGGCCACCGTGTGCGTCGTTGAGATCGACGCCGCCGCCGGCGAGGCGCGGTTCGCCGTCGCCGGCCATCCGCCTCCCCTCATGCTGGGTGCCGGCGTCGCGCCCCTGCGGCACGAGCCGGGCCCCATGATGGGGCTCGACCCGGCCGACGCCTGGCCGGTGACACGGATCGGACTGGCTGCGCACTGGGGCGTTCTGCTGTACACCGACGGCATCGTCGAGGCGCGGGTCGCGCCCGGCTCCACCGCACGCCTCGGCGTCGACGGTCTCGCCGCCCGCATGGCCGGCCTGTGGGAGCGGGAGGCCCTGACGAAGGATGATCTGGGCGCCCTCGTCGACGACGTCCAGGCCGCCCAGGACGGCCCGTTGCCCGACGACGTCGCGCTGCTGCTGCTGACGGCCGAGGCCGGCACAGCTTAGGGCACACCTTGAAGGAGTGTTCGGCGGCGGGCGGCGGGGTCGTGACTATCATGCCCGGCAGCCGAAGGCCTCCTGGCCGCCGCCGTGCCAAAGCTTCACCTGGGAGGCGCGCCTCCCGAGAGGTCCGAGTCAAGCAGCTCGGGCAGGGAGCGCTGGAGCATGAACTCCAACACGGCGTAGGGCCGCCGCATGTCGAAGCCATCGTCGATGGCTTCCTGGATGGCCAGGCCGTCGACCACGGCGGTCATGAGCTCGGCGAGACCGAGCAGGGCCTGCTGCTCGGACGGCGACGTCTGGTCGCCCGACTTCAGCCAATCGAGCTTGATCTGACGGTACCAGTCGTACGCTCGAGCCATACGGCTTCGGAGTCCCTCGCTGCGCAGCGCGTAGGGCAGAACGTCGAAGAAGACTCGGAACGAGCGCGAGGAGCTGATCGTCCGCAGGCCCTCCACGAACCTGGGCAGCCGGTCGTCACTCGTCACCGTGCTCATTGCGGCTGCGGCGTCCTGCTGGTCATCGCGAAAGACGGAGTCGATCATCGCCTTGACGAGGCCTGCCTTGTTCCCGAAGTAGTACTGCACCATCGCGGAGTTCTCTCCGGATTCCTGAGCGATCGCCCGCAGTGTCAGGCCAGCGAAGCCCTTGGCCACGAGGACCCGCTGTGCGGCCGAGAGGATCTTCAGAGCGGCGGGCGGCATGTCCGGCCTGGGGTCGCCGCCAGGTGGAGCGGTGACAACGACGCCGCTCGAAGCTGCTTGCGCCACGATGGTCGCCGACATCGCGTTCGTGTCACCCGCGACAGGGCTCAAGGACACGTCGTTGACCTCCTCCCGGCGAAGGTGCCCTGCGGCGCCGGCTTCGCTTCAAGAGAGTTGAGATTAATCACTTGATTGATTAGACTACGTCCGGCCGCATCAGGCAACCGCGAGAGAGCGACGAGAGGAAACGAGATGGCGGAAGTCAAGAGACTCGGATACATGGTCGACGG
>JBBQFA010000128.1:0-7253 GCA_038321515.1 Thermoleophilia bacterium
GTTGCGGCCAAACGCGTGCACGGAGCTGATCAGGCCGGTACGCGTCGTCCAGGTCGCGAGGATCGTGAACCAGAAGGTCGCGACGGCGAGACCGAGCGCCCAGCGCTTGAAGAGCCCGCGCGACTTGTAGAGCGTGAAGGAGTGCAGCAGCGCCGTCGCCGTGAGCCACGGCACCAGGGAGGTGTTCTCCACGGGGTCCCAGGCCCAGAATCCGCCGAAGCTGAGGACCACATAGGCCCACCAGGCGCCGAGCCCGATGCCGAGCGAGAGAAAGAGCCAGCCGGCGACGGCCCACTTCTGCGCGCGCTGCACCCAGAGCTTTTCGCCGCGGCCGAGGAGGAGCGTGGACACGGCGTACGCGAACGGTACGGCCAGACCCACGTAGCCGATGAACAGCGCCGGTGGGTGCAGCACCATGCCGGGGTGCAGCAACAGCGGGTTGAGGCCGAAGGGCTGCATGCCCGCCTCGGCCGCGACGAACGGATTCGAACCCGTGTCGAGGATCATCAGCGCGGCGAACACCGCCGAGATGACGCCGAGTACCATGACCGCGCCCCCTGTGAGGCGCTCGAGGCGGTTGAAGTCGAGCAGGACGATGACGATCACGGTGATCGCCAGCAGCAGCAGCCAGAGCAGAAACGAGCCCTGCTGGCCGGCCCAGAAGCCGGCGATGCGGTAGAACACGGAGAGCGAGGCGTCGGAGTTCTCGGCGACGTAGCCGAAGCTGAAGTCCTTCTTCAGAAACGCCTGCAGGAGCACGGCGGAGGCGACGACCGTGGTCAGGAAGAAGCCGTAGGCGGCGTAGTAGCCGTAGCGAAGCAGGTCCTTGCGGTCCGTGCGCATGCCCAGCGCCAGGAACCACACGGAGCCCAGAGAGAAGATCAGCGCGGCTACGAGGGAGTATCTACCGAGGAGTAGCAACGGCCGGACTCACTGCCCCGGCTGGGCCGAGGGCGAGGCCTGTCCCTTGTACTTGCTCGGGCACTTGGTCTGCAGTTGGTCGGCGGTGATCAGGCCGCCGGCGGAGGCGTACTTGCCGATCACGACCACGTCGACGCCGGCGTCGAACGTGTTGGGCATCTGGCCGCTGTAGGTCACGTCGACCGTGTCCGACTTGCCGGTCAGGTCTTCGATCGTGAAGTGCACGCCGGAGGTGTCTCGCGTGATGGTGTCACCGAGCACGCGCCCGCCGACCTTGACGTTCTTGCCGTCGTACTTGCCGGTGGTCAGGTCCGCGACCTGGCTGTAGTAGGCGCCCTGGCGCTGGACGAGAAACACCACGCCGATCACGAAAACGACGACGATGACACCGGTGGCGACGAGCAGGCGAGTCTTCGATTTCTTGTTCAAGCGGATACCCCTGGTTGTATGTGCTGGGAGCTGGACCAGTGTAGCCGACGAACGACCGCTGCGCCATTTGCACTGTCGGCAGCATGCTTATCCTGCCACGCCGGCACGGCGGCGGGCACGGCAGGAAAACGCGGCGGTGGCGGCGTAGCTTGCAGCATGCCTATCGACAAACGCCGCGAGACCAAGGTCATCGCCGTGGTGTTCGCCGACGTGATCGGCGTCGGCGAAGCCGCGGACCGCGAGACGCTGCGCCGCGCGCTCGAGCGGGTGAACCATCTCTTCGTGCCCGCGATCGCCGAGCCGTTCGCGCTTGCCGGCGAGGACCGCATCGACGGCGCCCTCGCCGACCCCGTGCAGGCGCCGCTCTGCATCAGCGTCCTGCGCGAGCTGATCGCACCGCTGCAGCTGAGGGTCGGCGTGGGCGTCGGCACGGTCGACCACCTCCGCGACGCCGGCGCGACCGACCGCGACGCCTACTCCCTCGCGCGTCGCGCTCTGCAGCTCGTCATTCGCGACAACGGCCTCACTCGCATCTTGGGAACCGGCGATGCCGGCGACGTCCTGCTCGGAGCGCTCTGCCGCCTCGTCGACCCGCTCATCCGCGCGCGTACGCTCAAACAGTGGGAGGCGATCGCCGCCTACCGGGAGCTGGGACATCAGCGCGCTGTCGCCGAGCGGCTGGGCGTCACCCGCCAGAGTGTCGGCGACCGCTTGAGCGCCGGTCACCGCCGCGCCGTCGAAGAGGCGGACGCGGCGATCGCCACGTACTTGAGCTACCAGCGCCGGCAGGGCTTCGGCGCCTGACGGCGCGACGGAGCGCCGACGGGCGCCCGATCAGCCGGCGACTGGCGGCGCCGAGGGCGCGGCGCAGTCGCCGCCGAGATCGAGCAGCTTCTCCACCGCGTGCGGCAGCGCCGTGGCGATCATCGTGAACTGCTCGCCACAGGCGCGCGGGCTGCCCGGCATGTTGATGATCAGCGTCCTGCCGCGCATCCCGCTCACGGCGCGTGAGATCATCGCGTGTGGTGTCGTCGCCAAAGACCCGGCGCGCATGGCCTCGGCGAACCCCGGCGCCTCACGGTCGAGCACCGCCAGCGTTGCTTCGGGCGTCACGTCACGCGTGGTCATGCCCGTGCCGCCCGTGGTCAGGATCAGGTTGACCTTGGTCTCGTCCGCCCAACGCCGCAGTTCGGTGGCGATGCGCTCCTTGTCGTCAGGCACGATGGCGCGCTCCACGGAGGCGACGCCCAGCGCCTTCAGCGCCTCCTCGAGAGTGTCGCCACTGGTGTCGTCGCGTTCCCCGCGCGAACCCTTGTCGCTGGCCGTGAGCACGGCGGCCACGATAAGGCTGGACTTGACCAGCACGATGCCGTTGCCGGGCTCGATCTGGCCGCCCTCGATGACTCTGGCGAAGATGCCCTCGCGTGGCATCACACAGTCGCCGGCCTGGTGGAAGATGGCGCAGCGGTCGTGGCAGACCTTGCCGATCTGCGTGACCTCGAGCAGCGTCTCGCCGGCGTACATCCGGGCGCCCACGGGCAGCTGGTATACGACCAGACCCTCGGTGGTGATGTTCTCGCCGAAGGCGCCGGGCTCCACAGTCGGACACGCCGGCTTCATCTTCTCGATGCTCTCGTTGGCAAGCAGGCTCACCTGCCGATGCCAGGGACCCGCATGTGCGTCCCCTTCCACGCCGTGGTCCACGACCAGGGTGATGGATTCCACAGGTTCCTTGCGCACGCCCTTCTCGGCGGCCACGTTGACCGAGACGATGCCGCCGTCGACAGAATGGCGACTCACTGCTCGTCTCCGCCGTCCACGCCGGTGCCGCGGACCGCGCCGGCCGTCTCTCGCCGCCACGTGCCGCTGCGGCCGCCGCTCTTCTCGAGCAGGCGCACGCCGGTCACCTCCATGCCGCGGTCGATGGCCTTGCACATGTCGTAGACGGTGAGCGCCGCGACCGAGGCCGCGACGAGCGCCTCCATCTCGACGCCGGTGCGACCGCGCAGGCGCGCCTCGGTGACGATGCGCAGGCCAGGCAGCCGCGCGTCCGCCTCCAGCTCGACCGCCACCTTGGTGAGGTTCAGCTGGTGGCACAGCGGGATCAGCTCGTGGGTGCGCTTGGCGGCCATGATGCCGGCCAGCCGGGCCGCGGCGATCACGTCGCCCTTGGGCACGACCTGGTCTTCGATGACCGCCAGCGTCTCGGGCGCCATGACCACGGAGGCCTCGGCTCGCGCCACGCGCTCCGTCTCGTCCTTGCCGCCGACGTCCACCATAGTGGCGCGGCCGCGGGCGTCGATGTGGCTCAGGTCCGGCATGCCGTCATCCTCCGATCTGCGACATGGAGCGCTCGTTGGCGAGCGCCTCGCGGCAGCGGTCGTAGCTCTTGCCGGCGACCGCCTCCAGGATCGTGGCGCGCAGCCTGGCCGGGTCGCCGAGCAGCGGTCGCACGCTGACCTCGGCGCCCGAGAACAGGCAGGTGCGCAAGCGGCCGTCGGCGGTCAGCCGCAGTCGGTTGCAGGTCTCGCAGAAGTGCTCGGAGACACCGGCGATGAAGCCGATCGTGCCGCGCGCGCCGGGCACGTGCCAGTACTGCGCCGGGCCGTGGCCGTAGGGGCCGGCGTGCGGGACCAGTTCGTAGCGTTCCATGAGCCGCCCCAGGATGTCGCCGGCCGGCAGCAGGCGCGCCTCCCCGCCGAGCTCGTCGGCGCCGGCGACGCGCCGGTCGAGGGGCATGAACTCGATGAAGCGCACGTGGATCTCGCGCTCGCGCGTGAGGTCGACGAACGCCTCGAGCTCGTCCTCGATGCCGGGCAGCAGCAGCGTGTTGATCTTGACCGGCGTGAAGCCGGCAGCGAACGCGGCGTCCAGGCCGGCGAGCGTGTCGCCGAGGCGGCCGCCGCGGCTGATGCGCGCGAAGCGGTCCGGCTCGAGACTGTCGAGGCTGATGTTGACGCGGCGCAGGCCGGCGGCCCTCAGGCCGGCGGCGTACTTGGGCAGCAACAGGCCGTTGGTCGTCAGCGAGATGTCGCGGATGCCGCTCGTGCGGCTCAGCATGCCGACGAAGTCGGCACAGCCCAGCCGCACGAGCGGCTCGCCGCCGGTGATGCGCACCTTGCTGATGCCGCAGTCGGCGGCGACGCGCGCGAAGGCGGCGAGCTCTTCGTAGCTGAGGATCTCGCCGTGCCCGCGCGCCTCCACGCCCTCGGGGGGCATGCAGTACGTGCACCGCAGGTTGCAGCGGTCGGTGATCGAGAGGCGCAGGTAGTCGACCCTGCCCTGGAGTCTGCCGGAGTCGGTGTTCACGCGGCCCCCAGTGTAGCCGCGCGCGCACCCGGCGTCACTTCTGCAGCAGGACCTCGGTGGCCTTGATCACGGCGGTGATGCTGTCGCCGGCACGGATCTCCAGCGCTTCCGCGGAGTGGCGCGTGATGACCGAGACGATCTCCCCGCCGGGCACCTCCACCACGACCTCGGCCATCACCGCTCCGAGGATCACGCTCTTCACCGTACCCTGGAGCTGGTTGCGTGCGCTCAGTGCCATGAAGCACCTCCCTCGCCTGGGCTTCCGGACTCATGCCGGTCGCCGCTCGTGTCGGGGGATCGGGTGCACCGCCGAAGCCTTGAAGGCGGCGAGAACAGCCCCACCGACCGTGAGACCCAGATCGTCGAACGCGGCCCGCGTGACCAGCGCCGCGACCTCGAGACCGTCCGCCGCGACGGTCACGATGAGCAGACGCCCGGCCGGCCGGACCCCTTTCACCTTTCCCGGCAGGAGGTTGCGCAAACTGGCGCTGTGCTCGGCCGGCGGGGCGGTGAAGAGCACCACGTCCTCCGGCGGCAGACAGGCGACGGCCGGGCCGTCGGGAGCCTCGCCGCAGACGAGTACTGCGCCCCCTGTGAGAGCCAGCCGGGTGACGGCGTCGCCGAAGTTGGTGACCACACCCTCAAGATACGTGTCCAGGCCGAGGAACGTGGCGAACGAGGTGCTCACCGGGTGCGCGAACACGTCCAGAGCCGCTCCCGACTGGACGATACGGCCTTCCTCTATGAAGCTCACCGCATCGCCGACGGCGAGTGCCTCGTCGCGGTCGTGGGTCACCCACACCACGGCCATCGCCGTCTCGGCGAAGATCCCCAGGAGGTCGTCGGTAAGGGAGCGGCGCGTGGGCGGATCGAGCGACGCGAGCGGCTCGTCGAGAAAGAGCACGGCAGGGTCGACGGCCAGGGCGCGGGCGATGCTGACCCGCTGCGCCTCGCCTCCCGAGAGACGCGCCGGCTTACGCTCGCGCAAGTGCGTGATGCCGAGCAGCCCGAGGGCCGCGCCGGCGCGCTCGCGGGCCGCGGCCCTGGGCACGCCGCGCAGGCGCAGGCCGCTCTCGACGTTGCCGAGCACCGTCGTGTTCAGAAGGTATGCCCTTTGGAAGACGGCGGCGGTGCGGCGGCGCAGCGCCAGCCGTGCCGCTGCTGTCGCCACCGCGCGGCCCTCGAAGCGGAGCTCGCCGCGCGCGGTCTCGAGCCCGTCGAGCGCCTTGAGCAGCGTGCTCTTGCCGGCGCCGTTGGCGCCGAGAAGCACGTGCACGCGGCCCGCGTGCAGAGTCAGGTCGTCGGCGGCCGCGAGCACGCGGCCGCCGCGGACGACCTGCAGTCCGCGGGCCTCGAGCACCGGCGCCGCGGCTGCGCCGTGACGGCCGGGCTGCAGCGCGCCGGTGGCTGCCGAGGCAGGCGCGCTCCCGTCGTCCGGTCGTGAGGCCGCGTTCGTCACGCCCGCCGCCTCCCCTGCTGCTGGATCATTGTCAGGACGAAGT
Organism: Thermoleophilia bacterium; assembly: GCA_038321515.1. Taxonomy (GTDB): domain Bacteria; phylum Actinomycetota; class Thermoleophilia; order UBA2241; family UBA2241; genus CAIXSE01. The sequence continues at coordinate 6,162 of JBBQFA010000128.1, forward strand.
TCGCACCGAACGCCAGCACCATGAGCACGATCGCCAAGGCGATCGCGGTCGCGAACCGCCCGATGCGCGTCTCCTGCACGATCGCCCCGGTGAGCACCTGCGTCTGGCCGCGGATGTTGCCGCCGACCATCATCACCGCGCCGACCTCGCTGATCACGGCACCGAAGGCCGCCATCACGCTGGCCAGCAACGCCACGCGGATCTCGCGGAGCTGCAGCAGGAACCCCTGGAGGCGACCGGCGCCGAGCGCGGCGATCTGCTGGCGCAGGCCGGGTTCGAGCTGCTGCAGCGCCGCCAGCGAGAGCCCGATCACGATAGGCAGGGCGATGACGAGCTGAGCGATCACCATCGCCCACGTGGTGTACAGCAGACGGAACTCGCCCAGCGGCCCGTTGCGGGTCAGGAAGAGCGCGACCAGCAAGCCGACCACGACCGGCGGCGCGGCCATACCCGTGTTGATCGCCGCCACGGTGAAGCGGCGGCCGCGAAAGTCGCGCAGCGCAACCAGACCGCCGAGAGGCACTCCGGCGACCACGGCGATGAGCAGCGCCAGCCCCGAGACCCACAGCGAGCGCAGGGTGATCTGATAGATCTCGGCGTCACCGCCGAGGAGCAGGCGCCACGCTTCGACGAACCCGTCCCAGAGGATCCGCATCAGGCACGTCCACCCAGGGGCGCCGCGGCCACTCAGTAGCCGCCGGTGCTGTTCGCGTACGGCCGGAAGAGCGTCGTGCCGTACTCAGCCTTGCCGTACGCACCGATCGCCCGCTGCCCCTCCGCGCTCACGAGCAGCTGCGCGAGCTGCTCCGCGGCGGCGGCGTTGACGGCCGGGAACTCGTTCTGGTCCACGATGATCACGTCGTACACGTTCTTGAGGTCGGCGCTGGCGGCGGACAGCACCGCCAGGTCGAGTGTGTCCTGCTGCGCGAGAAAGGTGCCGAGGTCGGTGAGCGTGTAGCCCTGCTTCTCGCTGGCGATGCGCAGCGTCTCGCCCATGCCCTGGCCGGTGCTCAGGTACCAGTCGCCGGCCGGCGACACCCCGGCGGCGTCCCAGAGCTTCAGCTCCTTCTTGTTGGTGCCCGACTCGTCACC
>JBBQFA010000129.1:0-7143 GCA_038321515.1 Thermoleophilia bacterium
GCGCTACTACCGGCCTACCGAGGTGAGCACGCTGCTCGGCGACCCCACCAAGGCGCGCGAGCGCCTCGGCTGGCGCCCGACCGTCGGCTTCGCCGAGCTGGTGGCGGAGATGGTGCGCGATGACCTCACGGCCGCGCGCCAGGACGAGTTTTTGATGCGCGGCGGTTTCGACGTCAAGTCACACCTGGAGTAGGTCGCGCCGGCGGAGATCTCGCCTCGCCGACGCCGGGCAGATGTGCGACAGCCGGATTCAAGCGAGCGTATCGTTGGACGTACCGTTGCTTGAAACGCCGCATCGCACACCATGACGCCCCCTCGGGAGTGCCGCACCCGCCGCGTCAGTAGGCGCCGCGCGAGCCGACCACCGCGGCGATGGTGAGCCACGCTATGTGCACGTCGCTGCGCAGCGACCAGGTGTCGACGTAGTGCAGGTCCAGGTCGACCATGTCGGCGAAGTCCAGGTCGCTGCGCCCGGCGCGAAGTGTGCGCTCGGTCTCCGCCGCACTGCCGAACGTCTACCTCGCACGCTCGCCCGGGTCTTGCTCGGCCGTCCCCGGTGCCGTAGTTTCTTGGAAAACGCTTGGGAGGTCGTCGATGGTGGTATCGTTGAACGCATCGGTTGACGATCTTGCGGCAGAGAGGCCGCCCATGACCCAGGTGAAGCTTTCCAGCAAGTACCAGATCGTGATCCCCGAGGACGTCCGCGAGGCGCTCGGGCTGCGCCCCGGCCAGGCCATGCAGGTGTGGGCGCTCGACGGGCACGCGGTGGCGGTGCCGGTGCGTCCTCTCAGCGAGGCGTTCGGGATGTTCCGTGGCATCGACACGACGGTGGAGCGCGACGACGAGGATCGGGTGTGATCGTCGTCGACTCCTGCGGCTGGGTCGAGTGGTTTGCCGGCTCGCGCTACGGTGAGAGCTACGTGCCGGCCCTCCGCGACGCCGAGAACCTTTTGGTTCCAGTCGTGTGCCTGACCGAGGTGTTTCGCACGCTCGCACGAGAGACCTCGGAGTCGGCTGCCCTCGATGCCGTCGGGGTGATGGCCCAAGCGAGAGTGGTCGAGCTCGTAGCCGACCTCGCCGTGGACGCCGCTCGGGTGGGGCTGGCCCACGGACTCCCACTCGCCGACAGCATCATCTACGCGACGGCGCAGCGGTATCAGGCCGAGCTCTGGACGCACGACGCCCACTTCCGCGGGCTGCGCGGCGTTCGCTTCGTCGAGGCGCCGGGCGAGGGGTAGGCGCCCCGGTCGCGAGGTACGCGCGCCGCCTCAGTAAGCGCCGCGCGAGCCGACCACCGCGGCGATGGTGAGCCACGCTATGTGCACGTCGCTGCGCAGCGACCAGGTGTCGATGTAGCGCAGGTCCAGGTCGACCATGTCGGCGAAGTCCAGGTCGCTGCGCCCGCTCACCTGCCAGAGGCCGGTGATGCCGGGCAGCACCACGTGCCGCCGCCGATGCCACTCCTCCATCAGCTCGCAGTCGCGCATCGGCAGGGGCCGGGGGCCAACGAGGCTCATATCGGCCTTCAGAATGTTGACCAACTGCGGCAGCTCGTCGAGGCTGATCCGCCGCAGGACGCGACCGATGCCGGTGACGCGCGGGTCGTCATGCATCTTGAAAAGGACGCCGCCGGCCTCGTTGTGCACCTCCAGATTGCTCTGCGACGCTTGCGCGTCGGCGTGCATGGTGCGGAACTTGTAGAGGTCGAAGGGCCGTTGCCCGAGGCCGACGCGCCGGTCGACGAAGAACACCGGCCCGCGCGAGGTGGTCTTGATCAGCAGGGCGATCGCGAGAAGGACAGGGCTGAGCAGGATGAGCAGTGCTACGGCCACGACCCGGTCCACCACCTGCTTCACAAGGTAGCTGCCCCAGCCGGCGGGCTTGGGCTGGACGACGAAGAGCGGGCAGTCCAGCCCCGGGATGTAGCTGACGGCGCGGCCGTCGTGATGCATGGTCGCCGCCACGACCTTCATCGTCGCGCCGCTGTCGCGGCACGCGTCCATGACGCTGCGCATCTGCCCGTTGAGCGACAAGGGTTCGACGACGATCACCTCGGACGCGCGGCAGCGGCGCAGCGCAAGCTGCAGCGTGTCATGGGCGGCGACGATTGGAGGAGTGCCGAGGTGACTGCCCCGCGCCGCGCCGTACTCGTCAACCGGGAGCACGAGCCCGACGACGGAGACGCAAGCCTCCGGCGGCAGCGCCGCCAGAGTAGGCAGCGCGTCAACGCAGGCGTCGAGCGGGCCGAGCAGAAGCGCCCGCGGGCAGTCGCCGTCGGCGCCGTAGCTGAGCGCCGAGAGGGCGTCGAAGGCCCAGCGGCCGGCGACGTCGAGCACGATCGCGACCAGCCACACGGCGACCCAGCGCGCTCCCAGACTGGCCGGATTCACGGCAAGCATGAGCGCCGACGAGATGATGAAGGCGACGACCCACGCCGTGTTGATCCTGCGCAGGCGATGGCGTGAGTAGCGCCGCTGGTAGAGGCCGGAGCCGGCAGCGCAGACGACGACCACACCGCACGCCGTCAGCAGCCCAGCCCTCGTAAGGCCCGGCCAGAACTGAAAGCCGCTCGAGCCGGTCACCAGCGACTCGGCAAGGACGGCCAGCAACAGCGCGCCGACGTCGATCATCAGCAGCGCCAAGACGCTCACCACCCGCCGTGCGAAGTGGATGCTGAACAGACTCGCCCTGGACGGCAAGAGCCGTGGCGAGCGTACGTCCCTGTCCAGCGCGACTTCCCTGACCGGCATGTGTGTCCCGAGCCCCCCTTCAGGTTCCGTTTGCCGAATAGTACCGCAAAGGCCCGCACAAGTACCTGTTTTGACGCCGGCAGGTGCGCGGCTCTCAGCCGAGCGCGCTGTCGTAGGCGGCGAGCGTCGTCCGGGCACAGGCGGCCCAGCTGAAGGTGGAGGCGCGCGAGAAGCCGCAGGCAACGAGCGCTGCTCTGCGCCCGCCGTCGGCGAGCAGCGCTCCGAGCGCCGCGGCGATGGCGTCGGTGTTGAGCGGGTCGAAGAGCAGGGCCGCGTCGCCGGCGACCTCCGGCAGCGACGCGGCCTCCGAGCACGTCACCGGGGTCCCGCAGGCCATCACCATCGATCTCGACGTCGAGCTCGTCAGCGCCGACCGCGGCTTCGCCCGCTACGCCGGCCTGCGCTGGCGTCACCCCCTTGGACAGCTGAATTGAGTACCCCAGCCTGCAGCCGGACGACATCAGGGCCGCCAAGATACCGGCACCATCAGGGCCGCCATCGCATCGTGGCCGTCATCGCCGCCTGGGCGGCGGTATACTGAGACCCTCATGTCTCCGCCGCTGACAGCCGAACAGCTTGCCACCTACGCCGCCACGATGCGACGACGAGCGGCCGACGATGCGCGGCGCCTCAGCGAACGCCGCGACGTGGCGTGGGGCTTGGCGCGGCAGGCCGCGGGGCTCCTGCGTACGCGCTATGGCGCCACGCGCGTCCTCGTCTTCGGTTCGCTCGCGGACGGTGCGCACTTCGGCGCCCATTCAGACATCGACCTGGCGGCCGAGGGGCTCGCTCCCAGCGATCATTATGGCGCTCTCGGGCGCCTCCTGGCGCTCTCCCCGGACTTCGAGTTCGACCTTGTCGATCCCGGCACATGCCGCGCCGACCTGCGCGCTGCGATCCTTGCCGGGGGTATCCCCCTGTGAGCCCCGGCGACTACCGGGTCGTGGCCGTGCGTATCCGGCAGGAACTGGTCGCGCTCGAGGAGGTCACCGACAGGGCTCTCGGGGCATGGGCCGGGGCCACGGGCGGCACTCACGACTATCACGTCGATGCTGCGGCGTTGAGTCTGCACGGGTTCTACGCCGGGCTGGAGCGCGTCTTCGTCATCGTGGCCGAGCGTGTCGACGAGTCCATGCCCTCCGGCGCGAACTGGCATCAGGATCTCCTTCAGCAGGTGTCGGCGGAGCTGCCGGGAGTCCGGCCGGCCGTCATCTCGCGCCCCCTGGCGGATGACCTCGAACGCTTCCGTGGCTTTCGCCACGTCGTGCGCAATGTGTACGCCCATGTACTTGACCCGCGCCGTATCGGTGAGCTGATGGACGCCCTGCCCACGGCGTTCGCCGCGGCCCGCTCCCAGCTTGCCGACTTCGCGGACGCGCTCGAGGCGATCGCCCGGTCCTGAGCGGTTCGTCTCGTACCTTCCCAAGGCCGGTCAGCTAGACCTCGACTCGGGTCACGTACATTTCCTCGTGCAAGCGTGACTGAAGCTCGCTTGGAGAGGCCGCCTCGAAGAACAGCTCCACGGCCTCCTGAAGATTCTCTCTGGCCTCTTCGATCGTCTCGCCCTGGCTGGCGATATCGAGCTCCGGGCAGAGCGACACATACCCGGTCCCTTCGCGCTCGATGATCGCTGCAAGTTGCCTCTTCATGATGCCTTCTCCGATGCTCTTGGACAGGATGGGCTCGCTGCCAACCTACGATACCACCGGGTGAAGCCGCGCAGATCTCGCCCGAGGAGCCGCCCACTCACCTCGCCGCAGCCGCACCGGGGTAGACGTTGGTTCACCTTCCACGCGGACCGGTCGCTCGGAACGACCTCCATCTGCCGACCGGCCACGTCGCGATCGAGGACATCATCCGCTTCTGCATCGTCGACCTCGGCGTCGCACCGCTCTCTGACGACTGAGACGCGATCCTGCGCTCATTCACCCGTGAGCGGTTGCTGCCGCGTCGATAGGCCTGGGGCACCAGCGAGGCCGCCGATGACGCAGGTCAAGCTCTCCAGCAAGTACCAGATCGTGATTCCCGCGGACGTGCGCGAGCAACTCGACCTAGAGCCCGGGCAACTCTTCGACTTCTTCGTCTTCGACGGTGTGATCCACGTCGTGCGCGTCAGGGAGCTCCATGATCTGGCCGGGTCGCTGCCCGGGCTCGACACCGACGTCGGGCGCGACGACGCGGACCGCGTGTGAACATCGTCGACTCCTGCGGGTGGCTCGAGGTGTTCACGGGTTCGTCGCGCAGGGCCGTGTATGCCGCTGCCCTGCGCGACGGCGCCGCGCTTGTCGTGCCCAGCATCTCCGTACACGAGGTCTTCAGGGTCATAGCCCGCCAGCGTGGCGAACGCGTGGCCCTGGACTACGTGGCGCGCATGCGCGCTTCTCTGGTCGCCGCGCTCGACGATACATTGGCCGTCGCGGCGGGCCGCCTGGGCCTGGCCCACGCGCTGCCGTGCGCCGACAGCATCATCTGTGCCACGGAGTAGGCGCGGCAGGCTGGCTGCCGGCGAGGTGATCGTTTGCCGTAGCCGGCGCCGCCTGTGCAGCCTCTGTGCAGCCGGCGACGTCCGTGCAGCCCGTGAGGGGGTGCTATCTGTCGCGACCGTCCGTGGCACCACCAGTGGTGCCGCCAGTGGTGCTATCCGTGGCACCACCAGTGGTGCCGCCAGTGGTGCCGGGAGTGGTGACGCCAGTGGTGCCGCCGGTGGTGCCGGGAGTGGTATCGGGTGGGGCACAGCGGAGGCGGCGCGGTCAGCCGAGCGCGCTGTCGTAGGCGGCGAGCGTCGTCCGGGCACAGGCGGCCCAGCTGAAGGTGGAGGCGCGCGAGAAGCCGCAGGCAACGAGCGCTGCTCTGAGGCCGCCGTCGGCGAGCAGCGCTCCGAGCGCCGTGGCGATGGCGTCGGTGTTGAGCGGGTCGAAGAGCAGGGCCGCGTCGCCGGAGACCTCCGGCAGCGACGCGGCCTCCGAGCACGTCACCGGGGTCCCGCAGGCCATGGCCTCGAGCACGGGGAGGCCGAAGCCCTCGTAGAGCGACGGGTAGACGAACGCGGTGGCGGCGGCGTAGAGCGCCGGCAGGTCCGCGTGCGCCACGTAGCCGGGGAGGAGGACGTTGCCGGTCAGACCCAGCCCTGCGACCAGTCGCACTACCGGAGCGCGCTTGCCACGCAGGCCGCCGGCCAGGACGAGCCGGTGGCCCTCGAGGCAGCCGGCGTCGCGCAGGCGGCGCCAGGCCTCGAGCAGTCGCGCCAGGTTCTTGCGCGGCTGCAGGTTGCCGAGCGAGAGCACGTAGGGGCCGTCGACGCCGCAGCGGCGCAGGGCGCCGGCGCGCTCCGCGGCCGCGACCGGCTGGAACTCGGGGCCGCAGGCCTCCGGCGTCACGTGGACGCGCCGCTCAGGGATCCCGAGAAGCTCGATCACCTCGCGCCGTGCGTGCTCCGACGGCGTGATCACGGCGGCGGCCCTCCGCGCGGAGAACGGTACCGCGGTACCGAGCAGCGCGCGGTCGCGCCAGGTGAACGCCTCCGGGTAGCGCAGAAACGAGACGTCGTGGACGGTCACCACCGTCGGAACCGGGGAGTGAGGAGGAGCGATGTAGGTGCAGTGGATGAGCGAGGCTTGCGTCTCGTGCGCCAGCCGCGGCAGGCCGCGGAGCAGGCGCGCGACGTCGGAGCGCCCGCGAAGGACGCGTACGTCGTGCGCGAGCAGGCGTAGGCCGCTCTCGCGCACGGCCACGGCCTGCGGGGCGCCGATCTCCACCAGCCCCCGCAGCAACCCGCGGATGTAGGTCTCGTTGCCGGTCTCGTCGGCGCCCAGCATGTGGGCGTCGATCAGGGCCTTCACCGATGCACCGCGAGGACCGTCACGCCTACCGGTTGGCCGCTTCACCGGCCGGCTCCTCGGCGCGCCCGCCTGCGCGAGAGCGCACGAGGCGCGCCGGCACGCCGGCGACGACGCTCCATGGCTCCACGTCGCCCGTGACGACGGCTCCGGCGGCGACGACGCTGCCCCGGCCGACGGTCACGCCGGCGACGACGATCGCACCCGAGCCCAGCCAGACGTCGTCTTCGATCACGATCGGCCGCCGCGTGACGCCTTGGGCTTTAATCGGCCGGTCCGCATCATGGATCTCGTGGTTCTCGGCGATCAAGCAGACGTGCGGGCCCATGAGCACGCGCGCGCCGATGGTGATGTGGCCGGAGCAGCCGATGACGGCGTAGTTGCCGATGTTCGAGTTGTCGCCGACTCGCAGGCCTTCGCCGGGCGCACCGCCGAAGATCCCGGTGGGGGAGATCATCGCCCCGCGGCCGACGGTGACGCGGTCGCCGAAGACGATGCCTTGCCGGCTGAGGCCCATGATCTGGCAGCCCTCTTCGAGGTTGAGGTCGCGGCCGGCG
>JBBQFA010000130.1:0-7104 GCA_038321515.1 Thermoleophilia bacterium
GACCGGTACGCCCTCGGCGGAGAGGTCGCGGATGATGTCGAGCCCGTTTGCCCAGGAGACCTGGAAGACGAGCGCCGGGTGGCGCTCAGCGGCTCTCTTGAGAAAGGTGTCGTGGCGCATCGCGTCCTTTCAGGGACCTTCGCCGAGGGCGCGCTCATACACGCCAAGCGTGAGCCGGGCGTTGCGCTGCCAGCTCAGCTCGAGGGCGGCGGCACGGCCGGCCGTGCCGATCGCCGCCGCCTTCGCCGGGTCGTCGAGCACTCCCGCGATGATACCCGCCAGGGCGCCGGGGTCGCGAACCGGAGCGAGATAGCCGCTGACGCCGTCGGTGATGAAGTCCTCGGGGCCCTCGCCCTTGGCGGCCAACGTCGGGGTGCCCTGCGCCATCGCCTCCGTGTAGATGAGCCCGAAGGCCTCGTCCCAGCTCGGCAGCGCGACCAGCTGCGCGCGCGCCATGAGCGCGAGCACGCGCGCGTGCGGCACGCGCCCGAGAAAGTGGACCCTGTCCGCGACGCCCTCTGCCTCCGCCTGCGCCTTGAGGGCGCCACGCAGCGGGCCGTCGCCGGCGATGGCGAGGTGGACGTGACGGCCGCCCGCGCGCAGCAGCCCGACGGCCGCGATCAGATCGCGGATACCTTTGCGCTCGATCAGGTAGCCGACGGTGAGCACGAGCGTCTCGACGGGCAGGTAATCGACCGCCGGCTCGACGGCCGCGCCGAGCCCCGTCGTGCCGTTGAGCACGACGGTGAGCTTCTCCGGTGTCACGACGCCGTCCAACAGGCCGGCGACGGCGCTCGAGTTGGCCATCACCGCGTCGGCGGCGCCGAGCACCGCCTTGGCGCGGCGCTCGACGGCGCCGCCCATGCGAAAGTGCTGGTAGACGTCGGCGCCGTGCACTGTCACCACGAAGGGCACGCGCAGGTCGGCGGCGAGCTGCTGCGCGAGCGCGCCGTCCGGCAGCGCCTGGTGCGCGTGCAGCAGGTCGTAGTCGCCGGCGGTGACCGACGGCAGCGAGCAGACTTTGCGGTAGGCGAGGTCTCCGAGGCGGTCGAAGAGCAGGCGCCTCGGTGGCTGCAGCACGCGCGGGTACTCGGCGGTGATGCCGTCGCGGACCGCCTCGCGTGGCTTCTGGCCGCGGCGCTTCTGGCGCTCGTCGCGCCAGAGGATCCGCGGCACCCACGGCGTCGGCGAGAGCACGCGCGCCTCGACGCCCAGATCGTTCAGCGCCAGGATCTGCTCGTGCACGAAGAGGTGGCGCTCGACCCCGGGTGAAGGGTACAGATGCGAGACGACGAGGACCTTCACAGGCGGGCCTCCGCGCCGCCGCCCGCATGCCCGCCGCTCGCCGGCAAAGCCGCGCCCGCCGAGAGCGACGCGTCCGCCCGCGACTTCGCCGCCAGCCGCGCCCTCGATACGACAGCGAGGCCGAGCCCGTACAGGATCCACATCGGCGCGAAGCTCACTGAGCTGCTCGGCCCGACGGCGCCGATGGTGAAGCCTAGCAGCGCCAGCCACGTACCGCTGGCCAGATACCGCGTGAACAGGTCGGGGTCGTGCCGCGCGATCGGCCACATCGCGAACGCCAGCAGCAAGAAGAAGACGAGGTGCAGGGCGAAGCCGACGAGGCCGCCGTTGGCGTAGGTCTCGAGCCACCAGTTGTGCAGGTTGGTGATGCCGAGGGCGTCGGTGCCCGAGGCGATGATGCCCTCAGCCTGTCCGGGGCCGGCGCCCAGGAGATAGCTGGCGCCGGCGATCTGCAGGCCGCGGTCGGTGAGGTTGGAGCGGATCTCGCCCGATCCTTTGTTGGCCTGCGCCTGGCCCACGAGCGCCTCGAGGCGGAACTGCCGCAGCATGTCGCTCTGGCTGTTGTTGAAGAGCAGCCAGCCGGCAGTCGCCACGACGACGACGATGACCAGCCCCATGACCACCTTGCCGGTGCGGCTCGAGAGCCGCGGCCCGAGGTGCCAGAAGAGGACGACGGCGGCCAACGAAGAGATGCCGGCGGCGACGAGGCTCGAGCGCGAGCCCGTGCGCACGAAGGCGGCGGCGCCCATGGCCATGAAAGCCAGGGTGAGCAGCAGCCAGCGCAGGCGCCGCGTGAAGAAGAAGGCGCACAGCATGAACGGCCAGCAGATGGCGAGGTAGGTGGCGAGGTCGTTCTGGTTGTGAAAGACGCTGGTCACCGCGTAGGTCTGCGAAGTGACGGTGGTGAGGAGGCGCGAGGTGGGCAGGCGGATGCCGAGACGCGCCTCGAGGACGGTGAAGCCGACGACGAAGGCGTAGCCGAGGATCATCGAGTAGCCGAACCAGCGCAGGCGGCGGCGGGTGCCTCCGGCCGCCGCCGTCGCCGCGAGCGCTGCCGCCATGGTGAAGACGATGGCGATGTAGTTCAGGGCGCCGGGCTTGTCCGGCGACCAGGCGAGGCCGAGCAGCAGCCAGGCGAACCAGAGAACGGCGGGCAGCGCAAGGTCTTTCGCCGCGAACGGGATGGGGTCGCGAAGTACGAGCAGGAAGCAGACACCGACGTAGATGACGACGGCGAGGACGATGCGAAAGAGGAACGCCTGAGGCACGGCGGGTAGGGCGAACGAGGGTCCGAGCAGGGCGAGGGCGGGCAGCGAGACGAGCAGGGCGGTGAGGACGGTGCCGACGCGCGTCCGGGCGATGCGCTCGCGGTTCAGCAGCACGAGCGCCGCGACGGCGATGACGGCGACGAGCGCGATCGCCGCGGTGGGACGCATCGTGGCCGCGGCGGCAAGCAAGGCCGTGAGCGCGGCGCCTCCGGCGAGCAGCGCCGCGTCGGCGCGGGTGAAGCGAGGTCCGGCGGCCGCGGCCGGGCCTGGCCGGGCGTCGGCGGCCGCTTCGTGGGAGGGGCGATCGCTCATGCCGGCATCCTACCAGCGGTACTGTCGGGGTCGCGGTCGGCGTTGCCGGGGCCGGCGGCCGCAGGCAGCCCGGCCAGCCCGTCGAGGAGCGTCGCCAGCTTGCTCGTCAGGTGGCCCAGCTCGTAGCGCTCCAGCGCGGAGGGGTCGGCGACAGGCGCCGAACCGCCACGCACCGCGGCGACGAACGCCGCCAGCGGCGCGGCCATCGGGTCGTCGGGCAGCACGCAGGTGCCGCCGCCGACCTCATCGAACAGCGCCCGGGCGGCGGAGCCGGCCGGCGAGATGGCAAAGACCGGCCGGCCGGCCTGCAGGTACTCGAAGACCTTGCTCGACATGCTCTCGGGACGGCGCCCGTTGACGAGCAGCAGGGCGTCGGCGGCGCGCTGATAGCCGAGCGCGACGGGCAGCGGCACAAAGGGCTCGACGCGCACGCGGTCGCCCAGGCCGAGACGGTCGGCGTCGGGCCGCACCCGGCTCTCGTCGACGCCGACGAACAGCACCTTGACCTCGGGCGGCAGCGCGGCCAGTGCCTGGAGAAAGGCGCCCACCTGCTGCTCGCGGCCGTAGAGCCGGCCGGTGTGCACGAGCCAGAAGCCGGCGCCGAGCGAGACGGGCGCGGGCTTCTCGGAGCGGTCAAAGCCGTTCGGCAGCACGTGGGCGCGGCCGGTCAGCCACGGGTGGCGCGCGACGAGGTCGTCGACGATCGGCCGGTTCACCGCCGTGACCGCCGCGGCGCGGTGCAGCGCCCACGCCTCGAGGCGGGCGTGGGCGGCCTTGTGCGCCGCGGTCGGGTAGGTCCTGAACTGATAGGTCGACCAGGGGTCGCGATAGTCCGCCAGCCAGGGCACGCCGACCATGCGCGCGAGCGTGGCCGCGACGAGGTGGACGCTCGCCCGCGGCGAGCTGCTGAAGAGCACGTCGAAGCGCTCACCGCGCAGCAGCTCGCGACCCTTGAGCACGGCCGGCCCGACCCAGGCGAAGTAGGGGTCGGGCACCGCGACCCAGCGGTTCACACGCGTACTGCGCTTGCCGCCGCCGAGCAGCTGCTTCGGCCACGGTACCGGGGCGCGGACGACGCGCACACCGGGCGGCTCTGCCGCCGGCCCGGTCGCCCTCGCCGCCAGCACGGTCGGCTCCCAGTCGTGCTCGGGCAGATGGCGCAGAAAGCGGACGACGCGCGTCGTCCCGGCGCTGACCATCGGTGGATACGGGTTGGCGACGACGAGCACCTTCTTCATACCTGGACGCTCCCGCCCTCGGCGATGTCGACCTCGACCTCGATCTCGGTCTCTTCTTCTTCGGCCGCGAGGTCGTCGGGACTCAGTTCGTCGACGCAGGCGTGGTCGCACGCGGCGCCGCCCGGCGCCGCTGCGCCTTCGGTCGCGTCCGGCCCCGAGCTCGAGGCGCCGGCGACCGCGGCCGCCGGCACGGCCGCCGCTCCTTCCGACGCCACGGCGACGTCCGCAGGCGCTCCGACGGCTTGACCCTTGCCGGACCGCCGCACGAGCCTCCACATCCTGCCGCGCTCCTCCGGCGTGAAGAAGCGCCCGGCCCACAGCACGAGCGGGAACACGAGCAGCGCCGGCGTCATCGCCAGCTGGCCGACGACGAGCTCGCTGAGCGGCATGTCGACCGTCACGCCCATCGCCGAGCCGATCGCCCATCCGGCGCCGAGCGTGAGCGCCGTGGCGACGCCGAGCGTGATGAGGCGGCGCCACTCGTAGGGGATCGGGTAGTAGCGGTTGGAGACGAAGTACACGAGCACGGCGAGGATGCCGAAGCCGATCACCGTCGTCCACGCCGCCGCCCACATCCCGTACACGGGCACGAGCAGGAAGTTGAGCCCCACGTTGACGCCCGAGGCGACCAGCGTGATCACCGGGATCAGGCGGTTCTTCTTGGCGACGTTGGCCCCGATCCAGAAGATGAAGTACAGGTTGTAGAGGGCCACCGACAGGGTGAGCACGAACGTCGTCGGCGCGACCGACCAGAAGCCCTTCGCGAGCAGCACGTGCACGACGACCGGCAAGTAGAAGCCGACCAGCACGAGCAGCAAGGCATTGAACGCCATGAAGTACGTCGACGAGCGAGAGACCATGCGTTTGTGCAACTCGGGCTCGTTCAGCTTGGCGTAGTGCCACTGCGGCCAGGCCATACGGAAGGCCATCCCGACGATGTAGAGGGGCTGCGAGAGCGAGTTCGCGACCGTGTACAGCCCGACCTCGGCCTTGCCCTGGTAGTGCAGCAGAAAGAAGCGGTCGCTGAGCTTGAGGAAGAAGAACGAGATCGCCGTGAACATGGCCGGGATCGCGAAGGCGAGCATCGCGTTCGTGAGCTTCGCGTCCCAGAGGAAGCGGAGCCGCGGCGCGTAGAACGGCAGCGCCGCGAGGTTGAGCAGGATCGCGGTCGCGAGGTTCGCGCCCAGATACCCTGCCGGGCCCCAGTGGAAGACGGCGAGAAAGACGACCGCCATGGGCACCTGCACCAGCACGCGCGCGATGGTGAAACTGGTGAACGTCCAGGGCCGGTGCTCGAGGCGCATCAGGGTGAACGGCAGGTCGCTGAGGTTGGTGAAGAAAAGCGTCGCGACGCCGATGTCGAAGTAGATCGTATAGCCGCTGCCGCCCATGACGAGGCTGGAGATCTGCGGCATCAGGGCGATCAGTGCGCCGAGCAACAGGGCCGGGTAGAAGAACTTCACGTAAAAGACGTGGGTGATGACGTCGCTGCGGTGCTTCGGGTCCTTTTTGTCGAAGTAGAAGCGCGTGAAGGCGACGTCGAACCCGAGTGTGACGAAGACGTCGAGGAAGGTCGTGATCGTGACGACCATGCCGACGATGCCGTAGTCGCTCTTCGTCATGAACGCCGTGAAGAGCGGCAGCATGAGCGCCGTCAGGAACTTCTGCAGCATGCGGCCGCCGCCGTAGATCACGGAGTCCTTGAGCAGCAGGGAGTAGCTGCCGCTGCCCGACTTCTTGCGCTTACCCAAGCGTCGCGTGGCGATCGGGTCCGTGGTGCCTCCCGGAGCTGGTGGGAGTGGCCGGCCGCTCACCGTCGCGGTGCGCCGAGGTCCTTGGGCAGCTGCTCGGCGTGCGCCTCCTCCGCGGCCAGTTGCTCCGCCACCAGCGGAGACGAGCCGCGGCGCCGGGCGCGAGCCAGGACCTCGCCGACCCTCAGCCCCGCCGTGTGGAGCGCGACGAGCGGCTGCGGCAGCAGGTCGAAGAGGTCGCCGGAGCCGGCGGCCGGCCGGCAGCGCAAGCCGGCGGCGGCCAAAGCGCGAAGGTCCGCCTCGGCGCCGGAGCCGGCCACGGCGAGGTGCGGCGCGGCCGCCGCCAGGCGGGCCGCGTTCACGCCGCAGCTTGGCCCGACCCAGCGTTCGTCGGGACGGTCGGGGCAGAGCACCAGCGCGTCGGCCTCGGCGAGGCGGCCGAGCACGGCCTCCTCGCCCAGCGACTCGCCGATCCGCTCCCCGCCGAACAGCGCGACGCGGCCGGCTGTGTCGGGGGCCGCGACGAGCACGCGGGCGTCGAGCCGGGCGAGCGCCTGCACGACGTAGGCGTACCCGGCGCCGTCTCCGACGACGAGGAGCGTGGAGCCGGCGACCTCGACCCCCAGGTCGAGCAGGCCGGCGAGGATCTCAAGCGGCAGATAGCGGTAGAGGCCGACGGCCTCCTCGTCGACGCCGGCGACGGCGATGCCCCGTCGCCGGCAGGTGGCCACGTCGACGTCGCCGGCGCGCCACCGCGCCGCACTGCGCATCAGCGTGACGGCGGCGGTCTCGGTGATCGTGCGTACGATCGACTCGTCGATGGGTCGCACGCCGGGCAGGTCGGTGACGACGTCGATCGTCTCGAGGGGCGCCTGCAGGCGGGTCGAAAGGATCTTGACACGGTCGTCGACCCGCGCCACCCGCGCGAGATACACCGTCTGCGCCTCGGCCTCTTTGCGAGAGGCCTGCGCGCTGTCGCGGCCGACGGCGTAGACCTCGTCGGCCCCGGCCAGGGCGGCGAGGACCGGGGTGATACGGCGATAGCCCACAGAGGCCTCGGTGAGCACGCGCAACCCGGTGAGGTCGAGGCGCGTGCTCGCGATGGCGCGGCGGATGAGGCGCACGACCTGGAGCCCCGGGAAGCGGGTGTCGCAGGCGAAGGCGTCGCCTCCGTGGTCGGTAGCGGTCATGGGTCAATCCTACCTGCTGCGGCGCGCCGGCACGCGAACC
>JBBQFA010000131.1:0-7097 GCA_038321515.1 Thermoleophilia bacterium
CCGGCGCTCCACATCGCCAGGCATGTCACCTCGAGGCTCAGCCCGCGTTGCCGCGACAGCTTCATTGAATGTCTTATTGTGAATACTCTTCTTCGCGGCTCCGCCAAGCGCAAAGCGCTCCTGGAACAGACCGGTATGTACGCACCGATGACGATCCTCATGAGCCCCACCATGCGCTGCAATCTCACCTGCGATGGGTGCTATGCGGCGGAGTACTCCCCCGACCAGGACCTCGATCGCGCCCTGCTCCAGAAGATCGTCGACGAGGGCAACGACATGGGTGTCTACCTGTTCACGATGCTCGGCGGCGAGCCCTTCATGTACGACGAGCTGCTCGACTTCGCCCGTGCCAATCAGGACTCGTACTTCCAGGTCTTCACCAACGGCACGCTGCTCGACCACGACACCATCGACGAGCTGGCCAAGGTCGGCAACGTCGCCCCGATGCTCAGTCTGGAGGGCTCTCCCGAGCTCACCGACCGGCGTCGCGGCGCCGGCGTCCACGACCAGGTCATGGAGATCATGGACCACCTCGGCGAGGCAGGCGTGCTCTTCGGCTACTCGTGCACCGTCGCCCGCAACAACTGGCAGGCGATCGTGAGCGACGAGTTCATCGACCCGCTGATCGCCAAGGGCGCGATGCTGAGCTGGCACTTTCTCTACATGCCGCTCGGGCGCGAGCCCGACACGAGCCTGATGCTCACGCCCGAGGAGCGCAACGAGTTCCGCATCGACATCCACCGCATCCGCGACTCCAAGCCGATCTTCCCCGTCGACTTCTGGGGCGACGCGCCGTGGGTCGGAGGCTGCATCGCCGGCCGGCACTACATGCACATCAACAGCGGCGGCTGGGTCGAGCCGTGTATCTTCACGCACTTCGCCACGGACAACATCCGCGACGTGGGACTGCTGGAGGCGTTCAACTCGCCGTTCTTCCAGGAGATCCGCAGCCGCCAGCCCTTCAACCACAATCTGCTCATGCCGTGTATGTGGATCGACAACCCGAACCAGGCGCGCGAGATCATGGCGGCGACCGGGGCACAGCCTACGCACCCCGGCGGCGACGTCATGATCACCCACCTGCAGGACGAGCTCGACGCCTACGCGCACGACGTCAATCGGCTCTACGACCCCATCTGGAGTTGTCTGACCGCCGAGAAGCTCATCGACGAGAGCGACGAGCCGGTCCCCGTGCCCTGAGGTAGGGCGCGGCCGCAAGGCTGGCGGGGCGCGCAGCGCCCCGCCGCCCGTCTCGCGTACGCGGCCTGTGCCTCCGGTCTCAAGGCTGAG
Organism: Thermoleophilia bacterium; assembly: GCA_038321515.1. Classification (GTDB taxonomy): domain Bacteria; phylum Actinomycetota; class Thermoleophilia; order UBA2241; family UBA2241; genus CAIXSE01. Next base: position 1,291 of record JBBQFA010000131.1, read on the forward strand.
GAATTCGTGGTACCCTGTCGAAACTGGGTTCTGCCGGAATCGACATGGCGACACACCTCCCCCACAAGCGCGCCGCCCGCGCGGCGGCCATTTTCCTCCTCACCTGTATCGGGGCACTGCTCGCTGTCTGGTCGGCGCCCCGCGTGAGTGAGGCAGTTGCCGCCTGGATGAGCGCCCCGCCCGTGCGCTCGGTGTCGCTGGCCCTGGCGAATCCGCTGCCGGTCGCCGGTACCGCGGAGGTGCTCGGCGCGTCCCCCGGCGCCAACGGTGGAGCCGGCAGTGCCGTGCGCGCCTCAGGCGACGCCGCCGCAGCCGCGTCGCCGGTGATCGACGCCGGGCTGAAGTACACCATGCTCGGCGTCATCTGCCGGCCTCCCGATCGTCAGGGCGGCGTCACGGTGCTGCTTCGCACCAGCGACGATGGCGCCTCGTGGAGCCGCTGGTACCGGGTGGCGCTCGAGCGGGCGGCCGAGCAGGGCGGCAAGCCGCAGACCTTCACCGAGCCGATCTGGACGGGCAGCGGCCGCTACGTCCAGGTAGCGGCGCAGCGCGCCGGCAGCTCCGGCGCTGCGCCGGCGCGGCTTCAGGACGTGCGGGTCGTCGCCATCAACAGCACGGAGGATGCGGATAGAGGCGCCGTCGTCGTCGGCGTCCTTCGGCGCGCCGCCGTGGCGGTGGCGGGCCTGCAGCTGGCGCCGCCGGTCGGCGCGATGACCTCCAAACCGGTCATCGTGACGCGGCAGCAGTGGGGGGCCGACGAGTCGTGGCGCAGCGGTTCGCCGTCGTTCGCACCAGTCAAGATGGCCTTCATCCATCACACCGGCAGCGGCAACAGCTACAGCGCCTCGGAGGCACCGGCCATCGTGCGCGCCGTGTATCACTATCACACCATGTCGATGCACTGGAGCGACGTCGGCTACAACTTCTTGATCGACCGCTATGGGACGATCTACGAGGGCCGCTACGGCGGCGTCACCAAGGGGGCGCTCGGTGCGCAGACGCTGGGCTTCAACACCGGCAGCACCGGCATCTCGGTGATCGGGACGTTCACCTCAGCAACTCCTCCGGCAGCGGCCCTGACGTCTCTCGAGCAGTTGCTCGCGTGGAAGCTCGACATCCACCACGTCGACGCTCAGGGCACGGCGACGCTGGTCTGTGGGTATGGCGAGAAGTACAAGACCGGGCAGCAGGTCAAGTTCCCGGTGATCGCCGGGCACCGCGACGCCAACCACACCGACTGTCCGGGAGGCAAGCTCTACGGGTTGCTGCCTGAAGTCCGACGGGTCGTAGCACGCACCGGCACGCCGAAGATCTACGACTTCGTCGTCGCAGATCCCGTCATCAGCCCGAACGGCGACACCGTGATCGACCGGACGGCGATCGGCTTCACCGTCTCCGAGGCCGCTGCCTGGCGTCTCGACATCCGCGACGAGAGCGGGCAACTCGTGCGCCACGTCAGCGGTGAAGGGACGGTCGTGTCGACGACCTGGGCGGGGAGAGACGACGGGGGCCGGCTGCTGCCGGATGGCCTGTACAGTGTGTCTGCAGAGGCTGATAGCGCGAGCGGGGCAGCCAGAGCCGCCACGGGCGCTGTCGGCATCGATACGACGCCACCACGCGTGAGCGGCGTCGTCATAACGCCCGAGCCCTTCAGTCCCAACGGCGACGGCCAGGACGATGTCGCCACACTGACGTTCGTCCCGTCCGAGAGCGGGACCGCCCGCGTGTCGGTGATAGGCGCGGATGGTGTCGTCCTGCGCCGGCTCACCGGGTGGAAGGCGGTCGGTCCGTCTGCACGGCAGGTGCGCTGGGACGGAGGCGTGAAGGGGGGGAGTGGGCTCGAGGCTGCGGCGGAAGGCCCTGCGACCCTGGCGCTGGAGGTCCGAGACGCGGCGGGCAACACGGCCACCGCCCGTCGTAGACTGACCGTCGATCGCACGCTCCGTTTCACGTCGTTGTCTCGGGCGGTATTCTCGCCGAACGGCGACGGCAAGCACGACGTGATCAGGCTACGCTTTGCGCTGACGCGCGCTGCCGACGTTACCGCGATCGTCTCGCGGGCGGGCGCGACCGTGCGCAGCATGCACGTGCGCAAGCTCAAGGCTGGCAGCCGCTCGGTGACCTGGAACGGCGCGCTGAGCGGCGGCGGCAAGGCCGCCAATGGGAGCTACACTCTGAAGGTGACCGCAGTCGGGTCCGTGGGCGTCACCTCGGTCGTCAAGACGATCACCGTGGACCGCGCTAAGCCGCGGGTGACCGCGCCGGGCGCGATCAGGGTGAGGCGTGGCAAGACGGCGAAGATCGCCTTCAGCGTACGCGACCCGTTCAGCTCCACAGTCAAGGTCAATGTCACGATCACCGACGCGACGAATCAGGTGATCGGTAGGATCGCCTTGGGATGGGTGAAGCCTGGTGTCACGCAGACATGTTCATGGAAGCCGCGGGACTTGGGCGTCTACACTCTGGCCTTCCGGGCGCAGGACCGGGGCGGCAACCGGCAAGCCGCCGTCGTGAAGACGGTCCTCACCGCATGCTGAAGCCAGCCCCGACGGGGCCGGCCAGGTTCATCTCATGGTCTCGCTACGGCGAAGCTCAGGGCGCGGGCGCCGCGGGCTGTGTGGCGTACACTCCGCGCACGATGGCGACCACCAGAGCGACGGCGCCGATGATCACTGCGATACGAAAGGCCGTCAAGAGCGCGACCGCTCCCAAAGCGAGCAGTTCCCAGCCCCCCGTGTAGGCCCAGAGTGCGACCGCTCCCCAGGCGAGTACTTCGAACGCGCCCATGTCGGCCCCTTTCGTCTCTGGCGCTTCACGTTGATGTGACCTCTGGTATTAGTATTCCCTGAGGACGCTGCGGAGCGCATCGGGTGTTGCCCCGAGAAGCCGTGGGGATTCTCCAGTAGTTGGGGCGGCGGCCGAGCTCAGCTGCGCTCGTCCGCCGCCCAAGCAGACAGGGACGTCTCTAGGCGTCGGCGTGCTCTCTGCGCCAGCGGCAGTGAGGCATCGGGCAGGTGGCCATGCGCGCGGCGTCACACACCTCGCATCTCTGGTCGGCCATGCTGATCGGCAGGTCGAAGCAGCCGTCGGGCGACTCGCCGAGCCGCATGACGGCGTGCAGCGCCCGGGAGACGGCCTTCATGTCGGCGAACGTGTCGGCCTTCTCGGGGAGGTCGATCAGGCCCATGCGCACGGCGCGCTTGCGCACCCGCCCGTCGGGGACACAGGCAAAGCGGTCGAGCGCCTCGTCGTCCCAGAGGCCGTACCGGCGCATCTCGCGCACGGCCCAGAACGCCCGTGACTTGAGCGCGCCGCCCGAGGCCGCATGAAGGACGTCGACGGCGACGTCAGGGTCGGCCGGCTGCGGCAGGAGCCGGCTCCACGTGTCGCGCGTCTCGGCGAGCCGCATGAAGTCGATGATCTTGCCTTTGCTGTCGTTGCGCGCCACGGGCGGGTCGAGAGCGTAACGCTTGAGGTCGAACTCGTCGGCGTACAGGGCGTCGACGACGCCGGCGTCGAGGAGGCGGCGCCAGTCGGCATCGACGACCGCCTCCGGCGCCGGCTGAGCGGCCAGAGCGCCGTAGCAGAGCAGCGTGTAGAACAGGCGGCTCTGCTCGGCCGGTTGGGCCGAGAAGCGCTCGCGGTCGTCGGCGGCGATGATCTCGGCCGGCAGCTTCTGCGCGGCGAGGAACGCCTGTCCTAGGAACGCCACGTTCTCGCGGCGTTCACGGTTGGTGAGTATGGTCGATTCGTTCACTGGTGCCCCCACGGGTGTGATTGGCGAAAGGGCGGTCGGCCGGCGCGCCGCAGGAGCATGCTAGTCGCGTGGCGCGCGGCCGCACAGGCTCACAAAGGCCTCTCGGGGGTGACTTTAGCCGTCGTGAGGGGTGCACGATCGACGTCGAGCCCGAGGTTGCGCCGCCACCGGGTCCATCGCGCCCTGTTCTGGAGTATAATCGTCTTGTTTAGTCAGCTTGCGAGTGCCATCGGCTGACGGTAGTCTTTGCAGTCGGCGGGGCGGTGCGCCCCTCAGGAGGTACACGTTCTTCACCCATGACCACACTCGGCATCGACATCGGCTGTATCAGCCTCAAGGCCGCACTCGTCGGCGAGGCTGACGACCAGGCCCTCTTTGGCGATCTGCTCGCGCACCATCCCGACCTCTTTCAGACTCCGGCTCAGGGGCTGACGCTGGTCGATGGGGCGCCCGTGCTCGTGACCCGCTACCGGCGCATCAAGGGCAGCCCGGCGGAGGCGGCCGAGACGCTTCTCGGCGCCCTGCTCGAGGCGCTGCCCGACGGATCGATCTCCGGTGCGCGTGTCACCGGCTCGGGCGGCAGGCTCGTGGCCCCGGCCTTCGAGGCGAGCTTCGAGAACGAGTTCAAGGCGATCGCCCGCGGCGTGGCGGCGTTGCACCCGGGCACGCAGACCATCTTCGAGATGGGCGGCGAGACGTCCAAGTTCATCCGACTGGAGACGAGCGGCGACGCGCTCTGCACCGGAATCGTCGACTACCAGACCAACGGCGACTGCGCCGCGGGGACGGGCTCGTTCATGGACCAGCAGGCGAGCCGTCTGCTCTACGACATCGAGGACGTCGGCGGCATCGTGCTCGGGGCCGGCAAGGCGGCCAGCATCGCCGGCCGCTGCAGCGTGTTCGCCAAGAGTGACATGATCCACGCCCAGCAGAAGGGCTACGAGCCTCCCGAGGTTCTGCGCGGCCTCTGCGACGCCGTGATGCGCAACTTCAAGGGCACCATCGCCAAGGGCAAAGTCGTGCAGCCGCCGGTCGCCTTCATCGGCGGCGTGGCCGCGAACGAGGGCGCCGTGCAGTCGCTGCGCGAGGCGTTCGGTCTGGACGAGGGACAGCTTTTCATCCCCGAGTACCACGCCAGCATCGGCGCTATCGGCGCGGCGCTCCTCGAGGCTGATGTGGAGCGGGCCCGCGACGCCGCGATCCGCGCTTTGGACGCCAGTCGCCTGCCCGCCGCCGACTTCCCAGTGACCGAGCCACTCTCCATGGAACGCGTGGTGCTGCTCCGCGACATGGCCAAGCCGTTCGACTTTGGTGGCAACGGCGACGTGATCGACGCCTACATGGGCATCGACATCGGCTCCGTCTCCACCAACCTGGTGCTGATCGACGACGAGGGCGACGTCATCAAAGAGATCTACACCAAGACCGACGCGCGGCCGGTCGAGGTCGTGAGCAAGGGCCTCGCCGATATCCGCGATGAGATCGGCGCGCGCATCAACCTGCTCGGCGTCGGCACCACCGGTTCGGGGCGCGAGCTGATCGGCGAGCTCACCGGGGCCGATATCGTCACCGACGAGATCACCGCGCACAAGACCGGCGCCGACCATATCGGCCGCCGCATCGACAAGCGCTGCGACACGATCTTCGAGATCGGCGGACAGGACTCCAAGTTCATCAGCCTGCAGGACGGCATCGTCGTCGACTTCGCCATGAACGAGGCGTGCGCCGCGGGCACGGGGTCGTTCCTCGAAGAGCAGGCGGAGAAGCTCGGGATCAACATCATCGACGAGTTCGCCGAGCTGGCTCTCAGCTCGCCCGCCCCGGTCCGCCTGGGCGAGCGCTGCACCGTCTTCATGGAGCGCGACGTGATGGCGTACCAGCAGCGCGGCGCGCGACGCGAGGACCTCGTCGCGGGCCTCGCCTTCAGCATCGCCACGAACTACCTGAACCGGCTGGTGCGCGAGCGCCACGTCGGCGACTGCATCTTCTTTCAGGGCGGCACCGCCTACAACGACGCCGTGGCCGCGGCCTTCAGCCAGATCCTCGGCAA
>JBBQFA010000132.1:0-7071 GCA_038321515.1 Thermoleophilia bacterium
CACGGGCGAAGCTCCACGTCACCGCGCCTCCGGCCGCGATGGTCAGCGTGACCGTACCGTTCTGCTGCGTGCTGTAGACGAGCACGCCTCGGCTGCGCAGCCGTCCCACCGCATCCTGCGAGGGGTGGCCGTAGGAGTTGCGGCCCACGCTGATCACGGCGAAGCGTGGCCTGGCGCCGGCCAAGAAGGCCGTCGTCGTCGAGTACCGCGAGCCGTGGTGCGAGACCTTGAGCGCGTACAGCGGCGGGCCGCGGGCGCAGATCTGGCCCACAGCCTGCTCGTTCGGGCCGGTGCAGTCGCCGGTGAAGAGGATGCGTCGCCCGCCGGCGCTGACGAGGAGGGCGACACTGTCGCTGTTGGCGTCGCCGCTGAGGCCGGCCGGGCTGAGGACCTGGGCGGTGGCCGCGCCGCAGCGCAAGGTCATGCCGCGGCGCGCCTGGGCGACGGAGGTACCCGCGGCGCGCAGAGACGCGGCGAGAGCGCCACTCGGGCTGCCGGCGAGCAGCGCACGGCGAGGCTGAAAGCGCGAGAGCAGAGGAGACAGCCCGCCAGTATGGTCGGCGTGCAGGTGCGAGACGACGACGGCGTCGAGGCGGCGCACCCCGAGCCGCGTGAGCGCCGCGGCGACGGCGCCGTCGGAGCCGGCCGGTCCGCCGTCGATGAGGCCGGCCCAGGAGCCGCTCTTGATGACGGCGGCGTCGCCCTGGCCGACGTCGACGAAGACGATACGCGTCGTGGCGCCGCCGGAGCCGCTCGCGGACGACTGCGTCGCGCTCGCCACCGGCAGAGGCAGCTTCGTCGTCGCCGGCCTGGGGCGCTTTGAGGCGGTCGGCGCGGGCGACGGCAAGCCGCCCGCCCCCAACGCGGAAGCGCCGCCGGAGGCGGTGGCGGTCGCGACGGTGGCGGCGCTCTCGCCCCGGGTGCTCCCGCCACCGGTCGCCGCGGTCGAGCCGCCGCAGCCGCTCGCCGCGAGAGCGGCGAGCACCACGGCGGCCACCACCACGAGAACGACCCGGATCGCCGCCGGCGCCTGACGGCGCGCCGCGCCGCCCCTAGCACGTCGCTTCGAGTCACCGTCCATCGGTTGACAGTACCACCCCGCGATGACGGCACCTGCCGGTGCGACAACGCGGCCGAGCGGGTACAAGCTCGTCAACCGACCGTCAGGAGGACCAGTGCCCGACGCCACCGCGAACCGCGACGCCACGGCGGAGTTCATCCGCCGCCTGCCCAAGGCGGAGCTGCACCTGCACATCGAGGGCACGCTCGAGCCCGAGATGCTGCTTGCGCTGGGCCGGCGCAACGGCGTGCCGCTGCACTGCGCGAGCGCCGAGGAGTGCCGCGCCGCCTACCACTTCAGCGACCTGCAGCACTTTCTCGACCTCTACTACGAGGGCGTCGCCGCGCTGGTCCACGAGCGCGACTTCTACGAGCTCACGATAGCCTACCTGCGCCGCGTCGCAGCGGACGGCGCCCGGCACGTCGAGGTCTTCTTCGACCCGCAGACCCACATGCCCCGCGGCGTGCCCTTCGACGACGTCGTCGGCGGCATCACTCGCGCCCTGCGCGAGGGCGAGGCCGGCCTGGGCGTGAGCTGGCGGCTGATCATGTGCTTCTTGCGTGACCAGCCGCCCGAGAGCGCCCTCGAGATGCTCGAGTTGGCCCTGCCCCACCGCGACGTCATCGTCGGCGTGGGGCTCGACTCGGCCGAGGCCGGCCACCCGCCGGGCGACTTCGCAGAGGTCTACGTGAAGGCGCGTAAGGCGGGCTTCATCGCCGTCGCGCACGCCGGCGAGGAGGGCCCGCCCAAGTACATCACCGACGCGCTCGACCTGCTCAAGGTGCGCCGCGTCGACCACGGCGTCGCAGCGATCCACGACCCGGCTCTGCAGCGACGCCTCGCCGACGAGCGTATCCCGCTGACGATGTGCCCCCTCAGCAACCTCGAACTGCAGGTCACGCCGGACCTGGCCATGCATCCGCTCAAGACGCTGCTCGACGCCGGGCTGATCGTCACGGTCAACTCCGACGACCCCGCCTACTTCGACGGCTACCTGCTCGACAACTACGTGGCCGTGCAGCAGGCGCTGGGCCTGAGCCACGCCGACCTGGCCCAGCTGGCGCGCAACTCGATCACCGCGTCGCTGCTCTCCGCGGAGCGCAAGGCCGAGCTGATCACCGAGATCGACCTGGTGGCCGTCGGGGATTGAGGCGCCCGCCGTCGTCAGGCGGTCACGCCGCCGTCCACGACCAGCGTGCGTCCGGTCATGAAACTGCCGTCGTCGCTCGCTAAAAAGGCGACGGCCGCGGCCAACTCTTCCGGCCGGCCGATCCGCTTCAGCGGATACGCGTCTTCCATACCGTCGGTGTACGCCACCGGGTCGGCCGCCGCGGCGATGGCGTTCGCCAGCATCGGCGTGTCGAAGATCGCCGGGCAGACACTGCAGACGCGGATGCCGTCCGGGCCGTGGTCGATGGCCAGGGCGCGCGTCATCATGACGACCCCGGCCTTGGCGGCGGAGTAGACGGCCGCACCCGGCTCGCCGTGGATCCCCGAGTCGCTCGCCAGATTGACGATCACGCCGGCGTGGCGTGGGACCATGTGCCGCAACGCCGCCTTGCACATGAAGTACGCTCCCTTGAGGCAGGTGCCGACGCACCAGTCCCAGTCCGCCTCGGTCGTGTCGAGGATCGACTTCTCGAGCCAGACGCCGGCCGAGTTGACGAGCATGTCGAGGCCGCCGAGCCGCTCGAGCGTCTCTGCGACGAGGCGGTCGCAGTCGGCGACGACGCCGACGTCGCCGAGCACGACCGCCGTACCCACCTCGTGCCCGTGCTCACGGCCGCGGGCGGCCGCCCGCCCGGCGACGGCCTGCGCCTTCGCCGCGTCGCGGCCGCCCACGGCCACGCTCACGCCTTCTTCGGCCAGCCGGTAGACGATCGCCTCGCCGAGGCCCGAGGAGCCGCCGGTGACGAGGGCCACCTTGCCGTTCAGTCCACGCATGACTGCCTCCTACTGCGCCGCGTAGCCGCCGTCGACCGGCAGGAGCACGCCGGTGATGAAGCTCGCGTCGTCGCTGGCCAAAAAGGCGACCGCCGCGGCCGCCTCGGAGGGCAGGCCGATGCGGCCGATCGGGTGCGCCTCGTTCAGCAGCTCGCGATACGTGTCAGGCGTCATGCCGATCTGGTACGACTCGCGAACGAAGAGCGGCGTGTCGATCTCACCGCAGCAGATGGCGTTGACGCGGATCCCGCGGGCGGCATAGTCGAGCGCCATCGCCTTGGTGAGCTGCCCGACGCCGCCTTTACTCGCGCAGTAGGCGGCGCCGTTGTGGTCGCCCACGAGTGCCGCGACCGAGGCGTTGTTGACGATGGCGCCGGCGCCCTGCGCGAGCATCACCGGCACGACGTGGTGCGAGACGAGGTAGACCGAGCGCAGATTGACGTTCAGCTGCCGGTCCCAAGCATCCTCGTCGACCTCGTGCACCTCGCCGGGCTCGAAGATGCCGGCGTTGTTGAAGAGCACGTCGAGGCGCCGGTGGCGGGCGACGATGTCGGCCACGAGCACCCGCACCTGGTCGCCGCGCGTCACGTCGCAGCGCACGGCCTCCGCGACCCCGAGGCCGCGGCCGCGCAGCGCGGCCGCCGCGGCCTCGGCGGCCTCGGCGTCAAGATCGGCGATCACGACAGCGGCTCCCTCTGCGAGCAGCCGCTCCGCCGTCGCCAGCCCGATCCCCGACGCGCCGCCGCTGACCAGGGCGACCTTGCCCTCGAACCGGCGGCAGCGCACGGCGACGGGCACGGCGTCCAGCCTGCCCTCGCGCGCCGCGCCGGCCTCACCGCTCAAGAACCGGCCGCCTCGACCGGCGCGACGAACGCGCTGTGATCCCGCGTCCGCTTGTACTCCGAGTCCATCTCGAGCATCCCGCCCGGGAATCCGTACTCCCTCTGCAGCTCGACGAAGTCGTCGCAGGTGAAGGCCTGGGCCGGGAAGACGCCCGCCTCGGGATTGCCCTTGTAGCCCTGCAGCTTGCCGGTCGCCAGCAACTCGAGCGCGATCACGCCGGGGAAGGCGGTCTGAGCGACCACGCCCTGCGTGCCATAGAGAGCCACGCTCTCCTGATTGTCGGCCACCTGGTAGAGGTAGATCTGCCGCTCGACGCCATCCTTGCGGCCCTTCACCCAGGTGCCGCCGCAGGTCTGGCCGACGTAGCGCTTGCCGATCTCGTTGGGGTCAGGGGCGGCCGCCTCGATCACGTCACGCGGCCGCACCTGCACGCCCTTCACCATCACCGGCTGCAGCGAGTGCATGTTGACCGACTTGAAGACCTCCATCGCGGCGATGAACTCGTCGCCGAGCGCGTACTTGAACGTCGCCTTCTTGACGCCCTTGAGCAGGTGTTCGAACCAGCCCACGTGCAGGACTTCTTCGTGCTCCACATGGGCGCACTCCACCCAGCCGATGCCCTCGGGCAGATAGAACGGCTCGGGGTCGGAGAGCGGCGGCACGGTGTAGAAGCCGCTGTCACGCTCCCACACGACGGCCGGGTTGGTGCATTCCTCGATCGTCATCCAGATGGAGAAGCCGAAGCTGATGCCCTTGAAGCCGGGGATCTCGAGGTTGGCGCCGTCGCGGATGCCTATCTCGTCGATCTCATCGAAGAAGTGGTCGGCGGCGTAGCGGCAGTACCAGTCGGCCATGCCCGGCTCGACGCCGAGGCCCATCAGGCCGAGCTTGCCGATCTTCTCGAACTCACCGCTCAGCGCGAGCTCGTCCTGCCCAAGGACGACGTTGGCCGTAGTGAACGGGTCGGTCGGGTGCGGCACCGAGAGGGTCGTCGAGGCGTCCATGTGATGCACGCGCGCCTTGAGCGCCGCCTGCAGCGTGAACGGGTTGAACTCGACCGGGAGGAAGCTGCAGAGCACGTCGGCGTCGTGCTTCGCGCACAGCGCGACGACGGCCTCGACATCGGAGGCGTCGACCTGCTCGGCCGGGAACCGCTTCTCGTCGCCGAGCCGCTTCGAGGCCGCCTGCGCCCTCGCCAGGTCGTAGTCGGCCAGCACCATCTTCTCGAAGAGCTCGCCCCCCGGATCGCGTCGCTTCGCGATCGCCGCCGTGGACTCCCCCACACCGCCGCTGCCGACGATAAGGACCTTCATCTCTGCCCCCGTTTCGTGTTGCCTGCCCCGCCCGAGAGGCGGTCTCACCACCCTACGACGCGACGCGGCGCCGTCAACGAGCGATTCTTCGGCAAACTGAGCGGTCGCGCCGATTCTCTGCGACACGCTGCGACCACGCCGGCGCCGTACTGCTCGTGCCACGGCGGCAATCCGCCGAGCGGCGGCTGACGGGTCGGGCGAGGCGCCGCAGCGGGCGGGTCAGCGCGCGTGCAGAAAGCGAGCGCGAAAGCGCTCGCCGGCGCGCGGGCGCAGCGGCCGGCCGTGCGAGAACAGGGCAGTGTCGAACTCGAGCGCAGCAAGCTTCTCGAGGCTGCGCCCGCCTTCGGCGACGTCCTCGTAGATCGGGCCGACGCCGAGGCGCCCGAAGTTCGTGGCGGCGTCGCCGGCGAAGAGTACGCCGCCGTCCCGCGGCAGCAGCAGCGCCAGGTGGCCGGCCGTGTGCCCCGGCGTGTGCACGGCGATAAGGCCGGCGAGCGGCAGCGCCTCGCCGTCCTGCACCTCGTGCTAGACGGCCACCGGGTCGCCGCTGCGCGCCGCCCGCCTGCCCAGCGTGCGCACGATAACGGTGCGTACGATGCCGGGCCCCGGTTCGAGCGCCCGGCCGCGCACGCCCTCGCGGATGGCCGCGGCGTCCAACGAATGCATCCAGACCTCTGCGCCGGTGTGCTCCTTGACGGCGGCGAGGCCGCCGACGTGGTCGCCGTGCAGGTGCGTGACGACGATGCCGCGGAGCGCCTGCGGCGCGCGGCCCAGCGCCCGCATGCCGGCGCCGATGCGCTCGGCGCCGGGCTTGATACCGGTGTCGATGAGCACGAGCCCGGCGTCGTCCACGATGAAGAAGACGTTCACGCCTCCCAGCCCGAGCTGATAGACGCCGCTCGCTACCTTGACCGGTATGGCCGCTCTCATGACGCCTCCGTCCTCTCGCCGGATCCCGCTTGCCGCCGAGTATGCCACCGTCGCCGGCCGGCCGCGCGCCGGCGAACACGGCGGAAAGTGCAGGTTTCGCGCTCCTTGTCCGATACACCGTATGCAGGAGGAGCGTCGCGGGTAGGGAACACCCACGAGAGCGCCAGAGAAGGCGTATGGGCATCGAGGAGGAAGCCATGGACTATAGCTACAGCTACGACGCAGGCGGAGGTGCAGCCGCGGCATTCCTGATGGTCATGTGGATCGTTATGATCATCTTCGCGGTACTGGCCATCATCGGCCTGTGGAAGACCCTCACCAAGGCCGGGCTGCCCGGCTGGGCGGCCATCATCCCCTTCTACAACGAGTACAACGTCGTCAAGATGTCGAACCGGCCGACGTACTTCTTCTGGATCATGCTCGGCTGCAGCCTCTTCGCGTGGATCCCATTCCTGGGGTGGCTGCTGATGATCGGCGTGTTCGTGCTCTGGATCTTCATCGCTCTGGACGTCGCCGCCAACTTCGGGCAGGGCACTGGCTTCGCGATCCTGTTGATCCTCTTCCCGTCGATCATGTTCCTGATCCTGGGATTCGGCAGCTACCAGTACAACCGCATCGCCGCTCCCGGGTCGGCGGGCTTCGGCGCTCCGCCGATGCCAGCCGGCGCCGGCTATGCTGCTGCTCCGCCGCCTCCGGCCGCCGGCACGTATGCTGCACCGCCGGCACCGCCGGCACCGCCGGCGACGCCGACCATGCCGACGACCCCGCAAGCGCCGGTGACTCCACCGACGACGCCTCCCGCGGACCCCAAGCCTATGACGCCGACGCCGCCGGCACCGCCGGCCGATACGCCTCCGGCGGCTCCACCGGCCGGTTCACCGCCGCCGCCGCCGCCGCTGACGTAGCGCAGCGCGGCGTTCGTGCGAGTCGGGCCGGTCACAGGCTGAACGACTGAACTCGACGCCCCCCGCTCCCGTAGCG
>JBBQFA010000133.1:0-7058 GCA_038321515.1 Thermoleophilia bacterium
GACGTCGGCGCTCTGACCGGCGACCGCGGTGTTGACGAGGAAGTTCATCATCGGCGCCTGGTCCTGGAGCATGGTCTGCGCCTGCTTGTAGAGATCGGCGCGCTTGGTCGCATCCAGCTCGGTGGAGATCTGCTGGGAGAGGGCGTCGAACGCCGGGTCCTTCCAGCGTGAGTAGTTCCACGGCGCGGTGCTGGTGAGCGCCAGCTGGAAGTACGTGTTCGGCACGGCCCGCGTGCCGTAGTCGACGATACTGAAAGCCGCCTGGTACCAGTTGTCCGTGCCCTTGTCGGCGTAGTACACGTCGACGGGGACCTGCTGGATGGAGACCTCAACGCCGATCTGCTTCATCTGAGCCTGCCACGCGGTGGCGACGGCCGGTACGGGGTCCGAATTCTGGGCGACGAGCTTGATCTTGACGCCGTTCGCATAGCCGGCGTCGGCGAGGAGCTGCTTGGCCTTGGCTTGGTCATACGGCACCGAGGCGTCGAGATAGTCGTTGGCGTAGGCGGGGCCGACCAGCGTGCCGTTGCCGGGGTCCGCGACACCCGGGGCCACCAGGTCGACGATCGCCTGGCGGTCGGTTCCGGCCATGATGGCTTGGCGGAACGCGAGGTCACTGCCCGGCTTCTGGTCGGTGCGGATCTGCAACTCGAAGCAGTAGTTGGTGTCGGTGGTCGCGATCTTCAGGCTGGGGCTGCCCTCGATGGACTGCTTCTGCTCGGACGAGAGACCGCCGACCCAGTTGATCGAGCCGCCCTGGAGGCCGGAGACCTGACCGGCGATGTCCGGCGAGTAGATGAAGTCGATCTCGTCGAGGTATGGGAGCTTGTTGCCCTGGGCGTCGGTGCCCCAGTAGTCAGCGTTCTTCGTGAGCACGGCACGGTCCTCAGCCGAGATCGACTTGAGGACGAACGGGCCGGTGCCGACCGCTTCCTTGGCCGGGTCCTTAACCGACTTGCAGAGCATGAGCGTGCGGTAGTCGGTGAGGGAGGCCGGGAACTCCGAGTCGACCTTCGCGAGGGCGAAGACGACGGTCGTCGGGTCGGGGGCCGTGATCTTCTTGATGCTGGCGTAGACGTCGGCCATCGGCGAGCCCAACTTCTTGCTGCGCAGCCGGTCCATCGTGTAGACGACGTCTGCGGAAGTGAACGCCTCGCCATTGCTGAAGTTCACCCCGTCCTGAAGCGTGAAGGTCCACACTTTGCCGTCCGGGGAGTCCCACTTGGTGGCCAGCGTCGGCTGGACCGCGAAGTCCTGGCCCAGCGTCACGAGCTTCTCGTAGATCTGCTGCTGCAGCAGGATGTCGGGCACGGCTCCGGCAAAGAGGGCCGGGTCGAAGTTGACGTTACCCGGCTGTACGCCGATCTTGAGCACGCCGCCCTGCTTGGTGGCGCCCGCGGCGCTCGGACTCGAGCTGCTGCTACTGCCGCCGCTGTTGCCGCAGCCGACGATGGCGGCCACCAGCATGACGGCGAGCGCGAGGACGAACACGGTCGCCAGCAAGCGTACGCCCTTGCGGCGGACCGTGTGGTCCTTGTCTGAAGTCGACGGATTCATACGCGTCTGTTCCCCCTTCGTAGTGCACCTTTTGATGACCCGAGAGCGGACACGATCACCGGTACCCTTGCTCGCGAGACTAGCCGGTAAGCATACAGTGTCAATGCGTCGGCCCGTGCACCCGAGACGCCGGACACATCCATGGACCTGAGGCTCGCGGGAGACTCACCGCTCACGCGAGGCAGTAGACGTCGAGTTGGCGGCGGGTCACCGCGTCGAGATCGTCCGGGGGCTCGTGGGCGGCGAGCAACCCGGCGACACGTCGGGTGGCGGCGGCACGCAGGTCCGCGCCACCTTCAGCGATCCACTTCTCGTATGCCTCGCGCGCGAGAATTGTCGGCCTCGCGAGGTCTCGCGCATGGCGGCGCGTGTGCGCCTGACCGAGGTAGTCGCCGGCCGGCCCGGCGGCGTCGATGACGTCCTCGGCGAGGGTCTCTGCATCCACGACGGCCGGCTCCGCTATCGCGCGCAGCCCGGCGATGAGCTCCTCGTCCATGACGAACTTCTCGAGAGAGAACACGTTGAACGAGCTGAGGATACCGGCTGCCTGGAAGACGAAGTCGGCGCCGGCGCGCACGCCTGCCGACAGGCCGAGCGCCGACTCGAGCGCGGCCTGCTCATCCGGCACGTGAGCGTCGGTCAGCGCGGCGCCGGCGCGGACCGGGAGCCCGCACCGCTTTGCGAGCATGGCCGTCGCCTCGGCCAGGTACGCGAACTCCGGCGTGCCGAAGTTGGCGGCGCCGGTGCGCAGGTCGGACATCGTGGACACCGCGCCGTAGATGAAGGGGCTGCCCTCGCCGGCGGCCTGGGCGAGCACCAGCGACGCGAGCACCTCCGCGTGCTGCACGACCAGCGTCCCGGCGAGCGTCGCCGGGCCGGTGGTGCCGCCCATCACGCAGGCGGTCACGCAGGCCGGCTGGCCGAGGCGCGCCCAGCGCACGAGCAGGCGCGCCGTCTCAGCGGAGACCTGCAGCGGCGAGTTGGTGTTGAGGACGATGAGGGCGCGCGGGCGGCGCAGCCACTCCGCGCCGAAGAGGATCTCGTTGATGGCGATGGCAGCGTCGAGGTCGTCGTCCACGCTGGCGACCCACTCGATGGCCTTGTCGCTGAGCGTCAGGCGAGCATGCGTGCTGCGGCGCGTCCGCGCGGGCTCGGGCAGGTCGAGTGGCTCCACACTGTCACCGTTGAAGTCGATGCCGGGTGAGAGATGACAGAGCTTGGCAACAGCTCGCGCGTCGTCGAGCCGCCCCGGACGCAGGGCGTGGCCGTCCAGGACGAAGGCCGGCCCGGAGCCGGTGCCGTACACGGGCCGGCCGGCGCCGACGGTGAGGTCGCGCGCCGGCGAGCGGCCGGCGAGGACGAACGAGGAGGGCGTGGCGGCCAGGGCCGCCCGCACCGCGCCCTCGGCGAGGTAGACCCGGCGGCCGTCGGCGCGGCCTCCGTGCGACACCAGCAGCGCGACCGCCTCGTCGTCTTGCACGAGCACGCCGGTGCGCGCGAGCACGCGCAGCGCGGCGTCGTGGATGTCCTCGATGTCGGCGGGCGAGAACACAGATCAGGCGCTGGGGACGAACCCTGCGACCAGTTCGTCGATGCGCGCCGCCAGTTCTGCGGTCAGCGGCGCCGGCTGGTGGGTCGCGAGGAGCTTCAGGGCCTTGCGGCGGGCTTTCTCACGCAAGTCGAGCCCGCCCTCTTCTTGCCAGCGCACGTGGCCCTGGCGGTTGATGATCGTCGGGCGCCACTGCGCCTTGCGCACGTGCCTCGCGGTGTGGCGGGCGGCGAGAAAGTCGCCGCCGGGGCCGACCTCGCGGATCACGTTCACGGCCAGGGTCTCGGCGCTGACCTCGACGCCGGCGAAGATGCGCCGGTTGAGCGAGAGGAACTCGTCCGTCAGCACGATCAGCTCCAGCGATCCCGTCATCCCGTAGTCCAGATAGCCGATGTCGTGGTTGAGGTTCGAGCCGGCGGCGAGGCTCAGGAACGTGAGCTCGGCCGCCTCCATCCCCGCCTGCGCGTCGATCACCTGGGCGTCGGTGGTGCCCGCGTAGCCCCAGTTGGGCAGGTCGAGCCAGCGCGCCATCTCGACGGCGCAGATGTAGCCCATCAGGTACTCGGGGGCGTTGTAGGCGGACTGCATCGTGCCCATGTCCAGCACGGCCGGGCCGATGCCGAAGACGAACGGCGCACCCGGCTTGCGCAGCTGGTGCACCACGAGACCGAGCAGCGACTCGGCCGTGCCCTGCGCGACGTGGCCCGCGACGGTGATCGGCGCCGTGCCGCCGGCGAGCGGCGACGTGGAGTAGACGCACGGCACGCCGCGGTCGGCGCAGAGCAGCAGCTTGTCCACCGCCTCCACCGGGTGCCGCAGCGGGCTGGTCGGCTCGCCGTAGAGGATGAAGTAGGGCTTGGCGGCGAGCTCTTCGGCGCCGCCGCGCAGCTCCTCGGCGATGTCACACATCACGGTGAGGTCGCCGGCGTTCTCGGCGACGACGACCAGCGGCTTGGTCGTGTTGGCGACCATGGCGCGGAAACTCTCGAGCAGCGCCACGTGCGGGTCGCCCTCGCCCGGGTGGGCGTAGGCCATGACGAAGTCGATGTTGGGCAGCGCGTCGCACAGGCGGGCGGCCTGGACGCCGTCGGCGAGCACCGTCGGCCGGTGCTCGCCGGTCTCCAGGTCGTAGACGCTGGTGACCGCCGAGCCGTTGCCGAAGTAGCTGTTGCGACGGCCGAGGCTCATCGCCGGCGCGCCGGCGCGGTCGAAGACCTCGATCACGGCCGGCGCCGTCTCGCGCATCTTCTGGACCAGCGCGCGCGGAACCCTCACGAGGTCGGGCTCGGTCACTTCGCAGCCGGCGGCGCGCAGGAGCTCGAGCGCCTCGGGGTGATGCACGCGCTGACCCACGGAGCCGAGGATCTCCAGCGCAGCCTCGTAGATGGCGCCCTTGTCGCCCTCGCTGAGGTAGGAGAGACGGGCGGTCATCGCTGCGCCTCCGAGACGAAGCCGGCCACCAGTGCATCGATGCGCGCCGCCAGCTCGTCGGAGAGTGGCGCCGGCTGGTGGGTCGCGAGCAGCTTCAGGGCCTTGCGGCGGGCTTTCTCACGTAAGTCGAGCCCGCCTTCTTCTTGCCAGCGCACGTGGCCCTGGCGGTTGATGATCGTCGGCCGCCACTGCGCCTTGCGCACGTGCTTCGCGGTGTGGCGGGCGGCGAGAAAGTCGCCGCCGGGGCCGACCTCGCGGATCACGTTCACGGCCAGGGTCTCGGCGCTGACCTCGACGCCGGCGAAGATGCGCCGGTTCAGCGAGATGTACTCGTCGACGATGACGATGAGCTCGAGCGACGCCGTGAGGCCGAAGTCGAGGTAGCCCACGTCGTGGTTGAGGTTCGAGCCGGCGGCCAGGCACAGCAGCGCCAGCTCGCCGATCTCCATGCCGGCCTGGGCGTCGACGACCTGCGAGTCCGAGGTGCCACCGTAGCCCCAGTTGGGCAGGTCGAGCCAGCGTGCCATCTCGATCTGGCAGAGAAAGGTCATGAGGTACTCGGGCGCGTTGTACGAGCTCTGCGACGTCGCCATGTCCAGCACCGCCGGGCCGATGCCGAAGAGGAAGGGCGCGCCCGGCTTGCGCAGCTGGTGGATGACGAGCCCGAAGAGCGACTCGGCCACGCCTTGGCAGGTGTGGCCGGCGACGGTGATCGGCGCCGTGCCACCCGCCAGCGGCGCCGGCGAGTAGATCGCCGGGATGCCCCAGTCGGCGCAGAAGAGGAGCTTGTCGAGGCTCTCGACCGGATGGCTCAGCGGGCTCACCGGCTCGAGATACATGGTGACGTACGGCTTGGCGCGCAGCTCCTCGGCGCCGCCCCGCAGCGCGCACGCGATCTCCCACATGACCTTGAGGTCGCCGCCGTCTTCGGAGGTCATCACCATCGGCTTGGTCGTGCTCGTCACCATGGCCCGGAAGCTCTCCAGGTAGGAGCGGTGCGCCTCGACGTCGTTGGGGTGCGCGCACGACATGACGAAGTCGATGTTGGGCAGCGCGTCGCACAGGCGGGCGGCGCGCCCGATGTCGGCGAGCGCACTCGGGCGGTGCTCGCCGGTCTCGAGGTCGTACGTGCTCATCAGGTCCGAACCGGTACCGAAGTAGCTGTTGGTGCCGCCGAGGCTCATCGCCGGCTCGCCGGCGCGGTCGTAGACCTCGACCATCCCCGGAGCCGAGGCCCGTGCCTGCGCCACGAGTTCGCGCGGGATGCAGACCAGATCGGGCTCGGTGACGCTGCAGCCGGCGGCGCGCAGCAGATCCAGCGCCTCCGGGTGATGGACGCGCATGCCGATCGTGCCGAGGATCTCGATGGCGGCCTCGTAGATGGCCGCCTTGTCGGCTTCGCTCAAGTAGGTCAGGCGGCCGGCACGCGGCCGCTCGTTCGTGTCAGTGGTGGGCACCGTCGACTCCTCCAGGACGTGGTCGCAAGCGTGTGCGCTCCACCCTGACGCCGGCGCGGCGCCACATCAAGAGCGCGCCGCCGCTGTCCAGATTCCTGTACTCGTTTTCGTTGTGGTGCGCCGGCGCGGCCGCTATGCTGGATTGCCACGGAGGTGATCGCGATGCCGAACGACCCAAAGCCGGACGACGAGGCGACCACCTGGGGCGCCTCCCGCGTGCTCGACGTGCTCGAGTTCCTCGGGCGTCGCACCACACCCGCGCCGGCCAGCATCATCGCCACGTCGTGTCGCATCCCGCGCTCGAGCACCTACGGTCTGCTCAACCTGCTGAAGGCGCGGCGGTTCGTCGCCTACCGCGCCGACGAGCGCGCCTGGTCGCTGGGCTCGGCGGCCTTCGAGCTCAGCGCCGAGGCACCGCTCTTTGCCCATGGGCTGGCCGTGCTGCGGGCGTTCGCCACCGTCTCCCGCGGCCTCTCCCTGCAGCAGATCGCGACCGGCTCCGGAATGTCGCGGCTCGCCGTCACCCGCATCCTCCCGTATCTCGTCGAGAGCGACCTGCTCCGCGCCGACCCGGATGGGACCTACTCGCTCGGGCTGGAGCTCGTAAGTCTCGCGTCGCGCGTGGGCTGGGTCGACCGCCTGCGCATCGCCGCCCGGGCGCACCTGGTGCGGCTGCGCGACGCGACCAAAGAGACCGCGAATCTCATCGTGCTCGACGGCGACCACGCGATCTACGTCGACCAGGTAGAGAGCCCGTATGCGCTGCGCCATAGCGGGTGGGTGGGTCGCCGCGTGCCGCTGGCGGGCACGGCGACCGGCGGCGCCTTTGACGATCGCACGACGTCGCACGTCGCCCAGGACGCGGTCGAGACCGGGGTGACCGCGATCGTGTACGCGATCGAGCTCCCCGCCGACGAAGCCGCCGTCGGCATCACTGCGCCGAGCTGGCGCATCGAGGAGTTCGGCCTCATCCGCGCGCAGCGCATCGTCGAGGCCGTGGCCCGCGAGATCGCCCAGCGGATGCGCGGATAGCTGATCCGCGCGAGTCTCCGCGCCGGCTCTCG
>JBBQFA010000134.1:0-7032 GCA_038321515.1 Thermoleophilia bacterium
CGAGGTCGTGAGCGCGATGGTGCTCATGCAGCTCGCCTTCCCCGGGGCCCCGGTCATCCACAGCAACATCATCTCGGCGATGGACCCGCGCAGCGGCGGCTACATCGGCGACATCGAGGCGCCGGCCGAGCGCCTCATCACGCGGCTCGGTCACGCCTGGGGCGTGCCGCAGCTCTGCGGTCCCTCGGTGACCGGCGACGAGGCGCACATCGGCTGGGATTTCGGCTCGCGGGCCGGCATCGGCGCCGCCCTGCTCTCTGGCACGGAGGCCGAGATCAGCGGCGACCTCGGCGGTCTGCTCAACGGCTACTCGGTGCTCGATCCGCCCTTCACCATCCTGCAGCATGAGCTTGCGTTGGCGGCACGGCGTACGCTCGCCGAGCTCCCGGCCGACGCCGATCTAGCGCTCGACGTGATCGCGGACATCGGGCCGCGTGGCCACTACCTCGCCCATCAGCACACGCGCGACCACGTGCGCGGGTTCCCGCTGCCGATGCGGCACCGGGGGGCGGGGTATGGATCCGCCGAGGAGGCGGCGCGGGCGGAGTTCGCGCGCCTGGAGCGCGAGCACGAGCCCGAGCCGCTGCCCGCCGACGTTCTCGCCGAGCTCGCGCGCATCCTGGCCGAGGCCGACAGCGACGCCGAGCGACTGGCACTCTAGAGGAGGCTCCGATGGGCAGCACATTTCTCACCAGAATGGGGGACGGCGCCGCGGTCGAGATGACGCGCGACGAGATACGCGCCGACATCGAAGACGGCGCCGAGCAGGGAGCCCGGCGCGCCAAAGCAGCGGCGCTGGGCAGCGACGAGATCGACCACCTAGTCGACATCTTCGCCTCCAGTGCTCGCATGACGGGTGTCCCGGTCGGCGACGAGGTCGTGCTCTCGTGCGATGGGACGATGGACCTGCGCTCGGGCAAGCTCGACGCCCTTTCGCAGGCCGAGCTCGCCGGCGGCGACCTCTGCGAGCTGGGGCTCGAGGACTACTCCTACAAGGCGGTCAAGACGATCGTCCCCACCGAACAGCGCCGCATGCAGGACGCCCAGTACCGTCTCACCATCCCCGTGCAATACGGCGCCCAGGCCGACCTGGGCCGCTACTCGGTCCCCGACGGTCCCGTGCCGAACTGGTCTCAGCTCCTGCCGGAGGCCCGTGTCGACGAAGCGCGCGCCGCCCAGGAAGAAGCAGTGTCCGAGTCGGAAGGCGACATGTTCCGCGTCGGTGAGGCGATGTGGGAGGCCGGCGCAGACGGCATGGACTTCGACACCGCCGGCGCCGCCGGCGACGCCGACTTCCTCGCCGTGCTCAAGACGGTGCGCCGCCTGCGCGCGGCCTTCCCCGACCTGAGCATCGAGGTCGGCATGGCTTCGGAGTTCGTGCTCGGCATGCACGGCGAGCTGGAGTTCGAGGGCACGCGGCTGGCCGGGCTGTGGCCGGTCGACCAGCTGCGGGTCGCCCAAGAGGCCGGCGCCACGATCTTCGGCCCGGCCGTCAACATCAACACGGGACGTACGGTAGCTTGGAACGTCGCCCGCGCCATAGCCATCATCAAGCCCTGCATGGCTGTGGCGACGATCCCCGTGCACGTCAACGCAGGCATGGGGGTGGGCGGCGTGCCCATGCATCCCTGCCCGCCGATCGACGCCGTGTCGCGCACCTCGCGGGCCTTCGTCGAGGTGCTGCGCGCCGACGGTTTGTAGATGGGCACCGGCGATCGCCTGGGTGTGCACCTGGCGCACACGCTGGCCGCGGGAATGAACGGAATGCGCGCCGCTGGAGATCTGGTGGCGCGGATGCAGATGACCCGAGGCATGCGACTCAAGGAAGCCAAGCTGTTCGTGGCCGACCGGCTCGGAGTCTCCACGCGTGAACTCTCCGACAGCGTCGTCATGCAGGAAGTGCGCCGCGAGCTCGGTATCGGTCGCCTCAGCGATCTGGAGATGGAGTGCGTCGGCGAAGCGTCGGCGATGGAGGCGAAGTTCAACATCGCCGAGCTCCTTGACCTGCCCATCAACTGCGTCGAGCGCTTTCGCGGGCGCGTTCACTCACTACGTGGCGGTGCGAGCACGCCCTGAGGGTGCTCGAGCAGACGGCGTCCAGCGGCGCTCAGTCCCAGTCCAGCGTCAGCTGGGCGCCCTCCAGGCCGACGATGTCGCTGATGTCCTGCATCGTCTCCATCATGCCGCGGTAGGCGCCGGCGGCGTCGCGCAGCGGCGCGTAGCGCACGAGGATCAGGCGGCCCTCTTCGATGCGCCTGAAGACGGCCTCGTCGCGGCTGCCGTCGCGAAAGGCGGCCTCCATGCGCGCTATCGTCTGGCGCGAATGCTCGTTGTGCGACTCGTCGACGTGCACGCCGGCGTGGCGCAGCTCGCAGTCGGCGAACAGGTCACCGTGCCAGTAGACGAGCGTACCGTCTTCGCCGACGACCGAGACCTGAACCGGGAGGTGACGGATGACGAGGTCGATCTGTGCCGCTGTGAGCTTCCCGGCGAGGGCCGCGCTCGGTCCGGCGCCGGGGGTGGTCTGGTGTCCCATCAGGTCGCTCTCCTGGGTTGAGTGGCTAGCTCGCGTCCGTCGTTTCATTTGCCCCGGCCGACGACGTCAGCCGAGCCCCATCGCTCCGCCCAGGCCCTTTGCCTTTTCCTGGCCGGGCCCGACGCGCGCTCGCGAACGCCAAAGGATCAGCGCCGTGATGACGATCAAGAGGACGTTGAGGGCGAACATCATGGTGGCCATGGCGTTCACTGAGGGAGTGATCCCGAATCGGACGGCAGAGTAGAGCACGATGGGCCAGGTATTGGTGGTCCCGTTGGTGAACGCAGGCACAACGTAGTCGTCGAATGAGAACGTGAACGACAGCATGAAGGCCGCCACGACCGCGGGCATCAATCTGGGCAACGTCACCTGCCGGAACGTGGAGAGCGGGCGAGCTCCCAGATCGTAGGAGGCCTCCTCCAGCGAATCACCCATGCCCACGAACCGGGCACGGATGATGAGCATCGCGAGGGACGCATCGAATATCACCTGACCGAGCAGGATCGTGCCCGCCCCCAGCTCGGGGAACCCGGGCACGTACACGCGCGCCTGCACGAAGAAGATGAGGAGCCCCACGGCGAGCACGATCTCCGGCACGACGAGGGTCAGGTAGACGAGCACGTCGAACGGCGCTCGCCGCCGGCGCTTCATGCGCGCGAGCGCAAGTGCTGCGCAGAGTCCGATCGCTGTGGCGATGGTCGCCGCCGCGAAGGCGATCTCCGCGCTCTTGATGATCGCCGGAAGGTACAGCGGGTTGTGCAACGCGACGGAGAACCAGCCGTCGGTGAACCCGTTCCAGAGAGTGACATCGCCTATCTGCGCGGGCGACAACGAGCTCATGTTGGAGCCATCGAAGTCCGGCATCGACGCGAGCGAGGGTCTATTGAACGCAAAGACGACCATCACGAAGATCGGCAGGAAGAGGAAGACGAACGTGATCACCGCCCACACGGTGAAGAGGAGCTTGGGCTTCAGGATCCTATGCACCAAAACGCTCCTCCTTCCCCGCGAAGATGATGTAAATGGCGACGAGGGCGGAGAGCACCACCATCAGCGAGATCGCCAAGGCCGAACCGAACGGCTGGTTCTGCGCGGCGTTGAACTGATCACCGATGAGATTCCCGACGAATTCGAACTTCCCGCCACCAAGGATGTTGGGGATGATGTACTCACCGGTCATCGGGATGAGGACCAGCAGGGCCCCCGTCACGACGCCGGGCAACGTGAGCGGAAGGGTGATCTGCCGGAACGCTCTGAGCGGTGGCGCCCCGAGATCGTTTGCCGCCTCGACCAGGGTCCAGTCCATGCGCTCGAGAGTCGCGAACACCGGAAGGATGAACAGCGGCAGGTAGTTGTAGACGAGGCCCACCCCGACGGCGTACTTGGTGTACATGATGTCGATGCCGGCGTACGTAGCCAGGTACCCGCCGGGGTCGAGGATGATCTTCAACGCGTAGGTCCGGATCAGGAAGGAGGTCCAGAACGGGACCATGATGAGGAGCAGAGCGAGCATCTTATACGTAGTCAGATACCTCGCCATCCAATACGCAACGGGATACCCGACCGCGCAGGTGAGCGCCGCACCCAGAAACGCCATCACCATCGTACGCGCGAAGATGGACAGATACAGAGGGTCGAGAACCTCTTTGTAATTGGCGAAGCTGACCCCAAAGCTGATCTGCCCAAAGCCGACCTGCGTCGCGAGGGAGAACGCCACCAGGATGGCCATCGCCCCAAGGAAGAAGATGACGATGTACACGAGGGAGGGCATGACCAGCCGCGCCGGATAGCGCGGTTTGAACGACCGGCCCCTGCGAGCCGGAGCCGCGGACCGCGGCTCCGGCTCGACCTTGACCGCCTTCTTCATCCGGCAGCCTTGAACTCCGTGAAGATCTTGGTCCGCATCTGCACGACCGCCGGGCTTACATTCAGGGTGTAGTCCCAACCCTCGGTGGCCGCGGGCGGAATGTTGAAGAGTGGGTCGTCTCTCAGCTCCGGCGGAAGCTTTGCCAGCGCAGCCGGAATGGGCTCCGTGAAGTTGTGATAGTTCATCTCGTCAACCGCAACGTCCGGTTCGAGCTGGTAGTTGATCCAGGCGTGCGCGGCTACTGGGTGAGGTGCGTCGGCCGGGATGCACCAGTTGTCCGCCCAGATCTCCGAGAGGCCCTCCGGAGTGACTGCCGTGATGTCGGGCTGCGCCGCGACGATCCTTCTCATGTCACCGTTCCAGCCTTGACCGAGGATGATCTTGCCTGTGATCCCGTCGCTGATGGCGGATGATGAATCGATGGTGGTGACGCCCTTGCGCACGGACATCAAGAGCTCGCGGGCCTTCGCGTAGTCGGCCGGGTCTGTGGTGTTCTGGTTGATCCCCAGCGCCAGCAGCGCCAGCACCGGCACCTCTTCGGGGCCGTCCATCAGGTTGGTGCGGCCCTTACTCACGTACTTGTTCAGGAGCTGATAGAAGTCCATCAGCGTCTTGGGCTGCTCTGTGACGACGGTGTTGTTGTAGAAGAACCCCGTGATGCCGTAGGCCTTGACCACGTGGTACTGACCGGTCGGGTCATAGGACGGCTTCAGGAATGACGGCTCCAGGTTCTTGAGGTTGGGAAGCAGTGCCGTATCCAGCGCCATCAGCTTCTTCTCAAAGATCAGCTGCGCGACGGCGTTCTGGCTCGGCACGATGATGTCGTAGCCGGTGGCGCCCGCATGGAGCTTGGCCAGAAGCTCGTCGTTGCTCGAGAAGTAGGTCTCGCTGATCTTCAGGCCGGCGGCCTTCGGGTCAGGCAGGTTCGTGAACCCCCTGTACACGGACTTCGGGTCATACTCGACCCAGTTGTAGATCTGGAGCTTGCTCTCCATAGGTAGGCCCGCCAGCGTACTCGTTGCTCCCGGGGAGGCGGCCGACGCGGCGTCCCCGCCGCTCGTGGTCGTGCCGCACCCGGCCGCGGCCAAGGTGAGCCCGAGCAGAGCCATGCCCCCCAGGCCGAGCGCCTCGCGGCGAGACAGGCGCATGCCGGCTGCGGCCTCCACCTTGCGATGCAAGTGGTCGAGCCTCGGCTTCGCTTCGATCGGCAGCAGGATGTTCAGCTCGTCGTCGCGTGGATCCGTCATGCTTCCTCCCTCGAACAATCGACAGCAGGGGCCGCTGCGCCGAAGATGAGCGCGCAGCTCTCGTCCCAGCTCACAGTGATCTTGTCGCCGGGGTGAATGGTGTCGAGCGCCGGATCGGCGCGCTGTTCGCGCACGACCACGTTTGAGCCGTTGGCAAGACGTGCGACGATCTGGATCTGACCTCCGAGGTACACCTTGTGGATCACTTCCGCCGGCGCCGAGTCGGCGGCAGGATCGGCGACACCAGGGGTCGCGACCATGCGCTCGGAGCGAATGCCGACCTGGATCCGAGTTCCCTTGTCGGCATCGCCGCGGCCGTGCACCAAGACGCCCGATCCGCAATCCACGGTGAAGCTCCCGATCTCGCGGGCCGTCACCTCTCCGTCGAGGAGATTCATCTCGCCGATGAACTCCGCCACGAACGCGGTGAGCGGCCGATCGTAGATCACGCTGGGCTCATCGAGTTGCTCGATGCGACCGCCGGACATCACGGCCACGCGATCCGACATCGAGAGTGCTTCCTCCTGATCGTGCGTGACGTAGACGAACGTGATGCCGACCTGCCTCTGGATGCGCTTGAGCTCGATCTGCATCTCCTTGCGCAGCTTCTGATCGAGCGCCCCGAGCGGTTCGTCCAGGAGGAGCACGCGCGGCTTCATCACCAGCGCTCTCGCCAGAGCCACACGCTGCTGCTGGCCGCCGGAGAGCATCGAGGGGCGGCGATTCTCGCGCCCCGTGAGCTGCACCAGCTCCAGTGCCTCGTGCGCGCGGGCACGACGCTCGGACTTGGCGACGCGGCGCTGCTTGAGCCCGTACGCCACGTTTTCCAGGACTGTCATGTGAGGGAAGAGCGCGTAGTTCTGAAACACGGTGTTGACGTCACGCCGGTACGGAGGGATCCCGACCGCGTTGACGCCCCCGATGAGGATCTCCCCCTCGTCAGGCTGCTCGAAGCCCGCCATCAGCCGCAGCGAGGTCGTCTTGCCGCAGCCAGATGGCCCGAGCAAAGAGAGAAACTCACCCTTGCGGACCAAGAGGTCCACCGCGTCCACGGCCGCCATCGATCCGAAACGCTTCGTCACGGCGCGGAACTCTACGTCGTGTTCGATCTCCGTCTCAGCAGTCATCGCGGGCAGGCTATACAGATGGATAGTCAAGAGTCAAGCTTTTGGTTCATGTACACCTCCAAAGGCCCGCGAGGGGATGGGGGCGGATGCCCCCCTCCCCTCGCGGTACTGCGAGATCACTCAGGCGGCAGCTCCTCGAAGGTCATGGAGATATCGACGTCGTGCTGCAGCGACCGATGGCGCCAGAAGAAGTACCAGACGACCCCGAGGGCCCAGATCGCCGCGAAGACGAACAGGTTCTTGCCTGTCAGGTCT
>JBBQFA010000135.1:0-7012 GCA_038321515.1 Thermoleophilia bacterium
CGGCGCTTCGGCGGCCTCTTCGCCGGCGGCCGGCTCACCAGCTGCCTCTTCCGCCTCTCGCGCCGCCTCTTCGTGCTCGATCTCCGCGGCACGGTTCCGCCGGCGGCCGCCACGCGAGCCGCGGCGGCGGCGCTTCGCCGGCGCCGCTTCGCCGTCAACAGAGGTCTCCACGGATGCGCGTTCCTCCGGGGCAGTACCGGGGTCAGCCACCTCGACGGCGTCAGGTCGCGGCGCTGCGGCTTCAGGCGCATCGGCCTGCTTCGCGTCCGTCCCGGTCGACGTCGTCGTCGCACGTCCACGCGAGCGCGAGCGCCGGCGGCGCTTCGCCGGGCCGTCGTCGCCAGAGGCCGGCGCGGTGCGCGCCTCACGAGAGGCGGGCGCCTCGCCGCGTTCCTCAAGCGCCGGCGTCTCGCCGGCGCTTGAGCCGCGCGGCGTTTCTCCGGCGCCACGGGTGGGCGACGTCGCGTCACGGTCGCTGGAGGGTCCCGCCCCGAGGCGGCCTCCGGAGGACGGCGCTCCGACGGCGGTGGTGGGGATCAGCGGGGCCGTCGGCATATCGTAGCCGGCGGCGTTGGTCGCCCGCCTCGCGGCGGCGGCCGGTGACTCCGGCACGCCGGCCGGGACCTCCGCTGCTTCGGACCGCGGTTCCGTCGGCGCACCCGCCGGCTTCTTGTGGCGGCGGCCGCCGCGCGTTCCGCGACGGCGCTTGGCAGGCGCGGGCGTATCCGATCCACCGGCCGTGCCGGAGGCCGCCGGGGCACCCTCGTCCGGATGGGATGGCGTCGCGTCCGAGGACGCTGCCGATGAAGCTGCCTGGTTTGTCGTGCGCTCCGGCTCCTCGCCGGCGCTATTCTTGGCTCTGCTCACAGAGACACTCTCCCTTCTTCTCCGGCGCTCGGCGCCGGAGGCATAGCTTTCCAGACGACGCAGCGGCGTTCGAGGCCGCGCATCGCCGGCTCGACCCTCGCCCATGTGGCGATGAGGTCGATGAACTCTTGCGATCGTGCCGCACCGTCCGCACGATGGCGGACGGTGAACCCGATGTGGGCACCGCCGGCCAAAGGCTCGGCAGTGACGGCAACGACGTATTCCTTGAGATCGAAAGTGCGGTCGCCCTTCGGCGACCTGCGCTCGTACATCACGGTTTCTTCAATGCCGTACCGTTCGACCGCGGCGGCAAGGGCGCCTGCATCGCCGTCGACGACGCAGGCGTACTCGGCCGCGACCGCCTGTGGACGCGGGTGCGCCTCACCGGCCTCGACGATGCCGACGGGCTCGACGCCGGGCGGAGCGGCGGCGCGCAGCGCGCGCAAAGCCTCCGCCGGGCCCGGCGCATCCTCCGGCACTTCGACCACCGCCAGCTCGTCAAGTCCGGCCGCGCCCACGGGCAGCGGCAGCGGCAGGGAGATCCTCGGTTTGGGACGCATGCCCTGTGACAGCGCGATGGGCACGGCGGCGCGAGCGAAGGTGCGCTGCACGACTCGCGCCGTATCGAGATGCGAGAGGTATCGGGCCGGGCCCGAACGCGTGAAGCTGACGAGCCACCAGGTCATCCGAGCACCTCCATCTCGATGCCGCCGCCGCAGACGCCGCAGGCGCCGCAGGCGCCGTCGCGGCAGTCGGCGGTGAGCTCGCCGCGGCGGCCGCGCTCGAGCTCCGCCGCCAGAAAGTCGTGGTCGAGGCCGGCGTCGATGACGGCCTCCCACGGCGTGCCCGAGGCGCCGTCGTGGCCGGACGCGCCCAGCTCCAGGCCGGTCGCCGCGGCCGCGGCCTGCCAGTGGCGGGCGTCGAAATGCTCGCTCCAGCCGTCGAAGCGGGCGCCGCGGCGCCAAGCCTCTTCGACCAAACGGTCGCTGCCCGGTCCGCCCCGTGCCAGCGTCGCCTCGACCTCCGAGGCGGCGACGTCGTGGAAGGCCACGCGTACGTGGCGCGGCATCGCCTCGCGCACCAGCCGCTGGCGCTGGCGCAGCGTGGCGGCGTCGGCGAACGGCTCCAGCTGGTACGGCGTGAACGCCTTGGGCACGTATGACGACACCGACACCGAGAGTCGGGCGCGGCCGCGCGCGATCTCCTTCGCGAGACGCGCGGCGGTGCCGGCCATGCGCGCGATGCCGAGCACATCCGCGTCGGTCTCGCCGGGGAGGCCGATCATGAAATACAGCTTGAGGCCGGTGAACCCGCCGCTGAAGGTCGCCCGCACGGCGTCCTCGAACTGGGTCTCGTCGACGCCCTTGTTGATGGCGTCACGCAGTTCCTGCGTCCCGGCCTCGGGCGCGAGCGTGACGGAGCCGCGCTGGTCGGCGGCGAACCGCGACAGGCTGTCGGCCGCCGAGTCGATGCGCAGCGAAGGGAGAGACACGCGCAAGCCGGGGCGAAGCGCCCTGATGCGCGTGAGAGCCTCCTCGATGCCACTGTAGTCGCACGAGCTGAGTGAGAGCAGAGAGACTTCGTCACACCCGGTC
The DNA here is from genome assembly GCA_038321515.1 of Thermoleophilia bacterium. Taxonomy (GTDB): domain Bacteria; phylum Actinomycetota; class Thermoleophilia; order UBA2241; family UBA2241; genus CAIXSE01. The sequence goes on from JBBQFA010000135.1 coordinate 2,463, forward strand.
TCGTCGAGCAGCCGGTCGGCCGCCTCGACCACGAGGTCGACGGGCCGCTCGCGGACCGGCCGGGACCACATGCCGGCCTGGCAGAAGCGGCAGCCCGCGGTGCAACCACGCATCACCTCGATGACCACTCGGTCGTGCACGGCCTCGAGCACCGGGACCACTGGGCGCAGAACGGGAGGGCTCGCCGAGAAGCCCATGAAGACCTGGCGCTCGGCCGGCCCGCCGGCGCTCCCCGGGACCCACACACCCGGGATCGCTGCAAGTGCCTGGAGCCGGGCGGCCCGCGACGGAGCGTCGAGCGCCGCGACGATCGCGTCGAGTCGGTGCTCGACCTCGCCGATGAAGAACGCGTCGAAGAACGGAGCTACCGGCCAGGGATCGGCCACGGACGGCCCGCCCCCGAGGACGATCGGGTCCGCCTCCCCGCGTTCGCCGGCGTGAAGCGGCACCCCGGCCAGATCCAGCATCTCGAGCACGTTCGTGTAGCAGAGCTCGTGCGGCAGTGTGAAGCCCCAGAGGTCGCAGTCGGAGACGGCGGTCATGGTCTCGAGGGACCACAGCGGCACGCGAGCTGCACGCATCAGGTCGGCCATGTCGGGCCACGGGCAGTAGGCCCGCTCGGCGGCGGCGGGCGTGGCGTCGTTGATGTGGCTGTAGAGGATCTGAAGAGCGGGGTTCGACACCCCGATCTCGTAGACGTCCGGATACGAGAGCACGACGCGATGGCGCGCCCCGGCTTTGACGCGGGTGTTGAACTCTCCACCCACGTAGCGCCCGGGGCGCGACACCCGCGCCAGTAGTCTCGCTAATTCATCCGGAGGCCAGTCCTCGCAGCGGCCCGGGGATCCGGGAGCGTACTCGTTCAAGTTGACGGTTGATCCTTTTCATGCGCGAGACACGGAGCGGCGCTCCGGCCTCAAAATACGCGATGGCGGCCTGGCCGAGCGCGATCGTACCCGAGAATCCGATGGCGCCCTTGAGGGCCCACCCGAATCCCGGCACGAAATCGAGCGCCTGGCGCGCCAGCGTGCGGAGGACGAATGCAGTACCCACGATCGAGAGGATCTCGAGAGCTCTGTCGAGGCCGAGTTCCTCTCCGTAGGCATGAGCGATCTTGAGGACCATGCGGATCTGGTTGGCGGTCATCGCCGGCATGTCGGCGCCGGGGATGATGATGACCACGCCGATCGCGCCGTTCTGCGCGGCGTTGGTGAGCACCACATGATCACAGTAGGTACGGCGCACCGCCGGCAGTGCCGCAGCGAGCGCGCCGGCGGCACCGGCGGCGGCATCCACGATGCGCTTCTCGAGCGTCGGCTTTCCGGCCGGCGCCGCACCGATGCCACAGGCGACCTCGTCGTCGAAGAAGCCGGCCTCGCGGATCCAGTTCCCGGAGTCATAGCCCTCGGCGAGGCCGATGACGCGGCAGCCGGCGCGCCGGGCCGCGTGCACCACGGGTGCCGCCTCAGCAGCCGCACAGGCCGCCGCGACGATCACGACGATGTCCCAACGGCCGGCAAGCCCCTGGCCCCGAGGGAAATCGGCCGGCGATAGTGCATCGAGTGCGGCCGAAACGCCACCGCTCTCGTCGGCAGCGCCCACAGACAGCACACCGACGACGCGAACGAGTTCGTCGCCGTTGCCGACCACGCAGAGGCGCGGAGCCGCGGCGGTGCCTCGCGCGTCGGTCACGGCCTTCATGATCTTCGAGAGACTCACGCTACTGGCCAAGTCGCCCCCTCGTGCCCGGAGTGGTCGTCGCCCGCAGGTGAATGGCTTGCAGCAGGCCGACGAAAATCAGGAACGCGATCATCGCGGTCCCGCCGTAGCTGACGAACGGCAGCGGGATACCGGTCACCGGCATGATACCAATCGTCATGCCGATGTTCACGAATACTTGAAACAGGACCATGACGCCGATGCCGCCCGCGAGGATACTGCCATACATGTCGCGCGCCAACACTGCGATGCGCAGAGCACGCCAGATGAAGAGCGCGTAGAGGACGAGCAGGATACTCGCGCCGAGAAAGCCGTTGCGCTCGCTGATCACCGCGAAGATGAAGTCGGTGTGGTGCTCGGGCAGGAAGTCCAGAGTGGTCTGCGTAGCCATATTGCCGCGCCCCGTGAGCGCACCGGAGCCGACGGCGATCATCGACTGGATCACGTTGTAGCCGCTGGCCCTGGGATCGTGACCCGGATTGATGAAGACGAACAGCCGGTCGATCTGATACTGCTGGATCAAGTGGACGCCGGCCAGCGGCAGTACCTTGAGCGCGACGACGAAGGCCGTGAGCCCAGTCCCGGCGAGCACAGCGAAGTGCGTCCATGGCGTCCCGAAAAAATACAGCATGGCCAGCGTGAGCATCACCATGACCATCGCAGACCCGAAGTCCGGCTCCTGGTAGACGAGCACGGCGGGCAGCGCCACGAGCGCCAGCGCGATCAGCGTGATGCGCCTCGAGCCGAGAAGGTCCATACGGTCGGCGAGAAAGGCGCCGATGCTCAGGGCCAGGAGGAGCAGGGCCGCGGCCGACGGCTGAAAGCGCGTGATCCCGAGGTCGATCCAGCGCGTCGCGCCGTTCACGTCCTCGCCCAGCGGCAGTACGGCGACGAGGATGAAGACCGCGGCGCCGTACAGGACCCACTGGAAGCGCCGATAGATCTCGTAGTCGAGCGCCGCCACCGCCCCCGCCGCCACCACCCCGACCGCCACAGCGATGAGCTGCTGGCGAACGAAGTACAGCGGCTGGCCGGAGATGTCGTGACGCGTCGCGAAGTAGATCATGGTGACCCCGTAGGTGATGAGCCCTACGGTCGCCACGATGAGCAGATAGTCGAGGTGCCGAATGTAGGTGCGCCAGTCGCTCACGTCAGTCGCTCCTGATCGGCCCCAGAGCCGGCGCGCTCTTGATGTTGAAGAGGCTGTCGTAGATGACGCGGGCGGCGGGAGCGGCGACGACGCCGCCGTGGCCGCCCTTCTCGATCATCACGACGACCGCGTACTTGGGGTCGTTCGCCGGCGCATAGCTCGCGTACCAGGCGTAGTTGACGAAGCGGCCGTTGTCCCAGACTTCGGCGGTCCCGGTCTTCCCGGCGACCGGCACGTCGTAGCCGGCGAAGACGCCGGACGAGGTGCCTGAGGACGAGTTGGCCGCATCGTAGAGACCCTGGCGCACGAGGTCGAGCGTGCTGGGCGCCATGTCGACCTTCGGGGACGACCGCGGCTCCAGATCGCGAACGGTGTTGCCGCCGGCATCGGTGACCTTGAGGCCGAGGTGAGGCGTCACGACGGTGCCGCCGTTGGCGATGGCCGCGTAGGTCACGGCGAGCTGGAGCGGTGTCGCCTCCATGTTGCCCTGGCCGACGGCGAGAAGGATGGAGTCACCGGGCTTCCAGATCTTGTCGATCTCGGTCTTGAAGTACGAATCCTTCCAGTCGGGAGTCGGGATGCGACCCCAGGCCTCGCCGGGGATGTCGATACCGGTGGGCTCGTTCATGCCGAGGCGCATCGCCCAATCTTCGAGCTCCGTGCCCTTGCGCTCGTAGAACCGGTAGCCGACGTTGTAAAAGTACACGTCGCACGACTGGGTGATCGCGCCGACCAGCGCAAGGGACCCGTGCCCGTCCAGCGCCCAGCACTTGAACACGTGGTTGTCGGTCGTGTTCGGGGCGACGTAGCTGCCGTCGCAGAAGAACGTCTCGTAGGGCGTGATGACACCCTCTTCGAGGCCCGCTATGGCATCGATCACCTTGAACGTGGAGCCCACCGCCTTGGACTCCTGGATGGCGCGGTTGAACAACGGCACGTTGGCGTGCTTGTCCGTGTACTTCTTGTAGTCCTTGGTGCTGATGCCGCCGACCCATTCCTTAGGGTCGAAGGTCGGATAGCTGGCCATGCCGAGGACGTCACCGCTGCGCACGTCGAGCACGACGGCAGCCCCACCGTTGGCCTCGGGCTGCCCATCGCTGTGGGCGAGGCTGATGCCCTCGCGAAGCGCCGCTTCGGCCGCCGCCTGGACCTTGCTGTCGATCGTCGTCACCAGCGTGTCGCCAGGCTCCGGCGAGCGGCCGCCCGGCACGGGGTCGCTCTGCTTGGGCCGCCCCATGGCGTCGACCTCGATCTTGGCGACGCCGTCGCGGCCGCGCAGCCACCGGTCGTAGGTGTATTCCAGGCCACCGTGCCCCACCACGTCCCCGGCCTTGTATGCCTTGAAGTGTTTGTCCTTGAGCTCCTTCTCCGAGACTTCGCCGACGTTGCCGAGCAGATGCGCGGCGAGATCGCCGTCTGGGTACGAACGCAGGTAGCTACTTGGGGTCTCGACGCCAGGGAACGACAGCGTGTGCTCCTTGAGGTACGAGACGACGGGCTTGCCCACATCATCCTTGACGACCACGAGGTCAAGGCTGACCCCCGTGCCCGCGACGACGTTCTCCCACGTCAGAGTCACGCCGAGCGGCCAGCCCGGACGGAGGTGGTCCATGATCTCCCTGCGTATCTTCGCCGGTCGCATGCGCAACACGCGGCCCAGCTTGACGACTTCGGTGTCGAG
>JBBQFA010000136.1:0-7007 GCA_038321515.1 Thermoleophilia bacterium
ACCCGCCCCCCGGAGCCACAGGCGCACGGCAAGGTACAGCGGCGCCGCCAGGAGCGTATTGAGGACCAGCGACGGTAGTAGGACCCGCCCGAGGAAGAAGCCCAGTGGCACCTCGCGAGCGAGGAGGAACTGGGCCATCGCAAGAAGGAGGTTGGCCACCAAGGTCGCCGCGAACACGCCGAGCAGCGGCGCCAAGCCCGCCGAGAGATCGGCGGTCTCGGCGTAGCGACCGGCCAGAAACCCGACAAGGACGAAGACGAACGCGCTCAGGCCGAAGGGCTCCATGAGCGCGATCGCCGTCAGCATGCCCGTGAGAAAGCCGAAGACGGCGCCGATCTCGGAGCCCTTCACCAGGGCCACGCAGACGACGATGATAAGGGCGAAGTCCGGATAGGCGCCGAGCAGCCGCAGATGCGGCGCCACCGTCGTCTGCAGCAGGGTCGCCACAAGCAGCGTCGCGGCGAGCTTGGCGACCTCCTGCCACGTCGGCCACTCCTGCCCTTTGCCGTCGGCGGCGAGTCGGGTGAGCCTCATCGGACGACCACCTGGACGATGTCAAGCTGGCGGACGTCGACGAAGGGCCGGATGGCGATGCTCTGGTAGAGCTCGACCTCCTGCGAACCCACGCTCTCGACGACCCCGATCGGGATGCCGCGCACGAACACGGAGCTGCTTCGGCCGGACGTCACCACGTACTGCCCCACCTTCACCTTCTCGTTCTTGTCGACATAGTCCAGCGTCACGTCGCCGGTCACGCTGCCGCCGACGATGCCCTGCCCGCCGCCGGGCTCGACCATCGCGTCGACGAAACTCTGCTGGTCAGTGACGAGCATGACCTGCGCCGCGTTCGCGTTCACTTTGGTGACGCGGCCCACGAGGCCGGCACCGGTGACCACCGGGTCGTACACATCGACGCCGCTGGAGCTGCCCACGTTGATGGTCACGGTCGAATACCACGCGCTGGTCGAGCGCGCGACGACCCGCGCCGTGACCAGCTCGACTCCGGCCGGGAAGATCTTGTCGGTCTGCAACCCGACCAGGCCGCGGAGCTGCACGTTCTCGGACTGCGTCGTGAGTTCCTGGGCGAGTCCGGCCTGCAACCGCTCGACTTCGTTCTTGAGCCGCTTGTTCTCGGACTTGGCGCTGAAGAGGTCGCCGACCCAGTTCCAAGAGTCGCGAAACGGCTTCGTAGCGCGGGCCGTGCCGTTCTGCAGCGGCGCCACGACGCGCAGAACGCCGCCTTGCACGCCGTGCGCAAAACCGCTCTCTGACTCACGGAAGTACAACGTGAGCAGGGCAACAGAAAGCAGGAGCAGAACGGCAACCACGATCCGCCGCCGGAATACGCGCCGGCGATTCACAGGTCAGCGACGGGCGAGCTACCGGCCCCGCGGCCGGGAGTTACGCCTGCTCTTGACGAGGACATCGAACTCCTCGAGATACTTGCCGGAACCCACGGCGACGCACGTGAGCGGCGACTCGGCCAGGTGCACCGGCATCTGCGTCTCTTCGCGCAGGCGCTCGGGGAGACCCTGCAGAAGCGACCCGCCGCCGGCGAGCATGATGCCGCGGTCCATGATGTCGCTGGCCAACTCGGGCGGCGTCTTGTCGAGGGTCGCCTTGATCGCGTCGATGATCGCCTGGGTCGGCTCCTCGAGCGCTCCGCGGATCTCCTCCGAAGAGAGGACGATGGTCTTGGGAAGGCCGGTGACCAGGTCGCGGCCGCGGATCTCGGCCTGCTCTTCCTGCGGAAGCGGGTTGGCCGAGCCGATCTCGAGCTTGATCTCCTCGGAAGTCTGGCTGCCGATCAGGAGCTTGTACTCCTTCTTGACGTAACTGATGATCGCCTCGTCGAGCTCGTCGCCACCGACGCGGATCGACTGGCTCACGACGATGCCGCCGAGCGAGATCACCGCGACTTCGCTGGTGCCGCCGCCGATGTCGACGATCATGCTGCCGGTAGGCTCGGCGACCGGGAGGCCGGCGCCGATGGCAGCCGCCATGGGCTCCTCGATCAGCGTCGCCCAGCGGGCTCCCGCGGAGTAGGTCGCCTCTTCGACGGCTCTCTTCTCGACGCCGGTGACTCCGCTGGGCACGCAGATGACCACGCGCGGGTGCGCCCAGCGGTTCTGCATGACCTTGCGGATGAAGTGCCGCAGCATCTGCTCGGTGATGTCGAAGTCGGCGATCACGCCGTCTTTGAGCGGCCGCACGGCACTGATGGTGGCCGGCGTGCGGCCGAGCATGCGCTTGGCCTCCGCGCCGACGGCGTGCACCTCGTTGGTACGGTGATCGATAGCGACCACGGATGGTTCGCTGAGCACGATGCCGCGGCCGCGCAGATAGACCAGTGTGTTGGCGGTCCCGAGATCGATCGCCATGTCGCGGGCCCCGAAGCCCGTCACGAAGCCGAAAAAGCTGATGGGGAGCCCCTTTCGGTGAGATGTCGAAGAGCGATTGTATACGGTGCCCCCAGCCATAGCCACCGGCACGAGGCTCGGGGAGACGATCGGGAGGAACCGCACAAGCGCTGATTCGACGCCCGGCGGCCAGACCCTCGCGGCCACTCGCTCGAGCGGCCTACAGCCAGGAGAACGGCCGCACGGCGAACGCGGCGAAGGCGTCGAGCAGCGCCGCGACCGGCAGGCCGACGACGTTGAAGTAGTCGCCGTCGACGGCGGCCACCAGTGCCGAGCCGACGCCCTGGATGGCGTAGGCGCCGGCCCGCTCGCGCCACTCGCCGCAGGCGACATAGCGCGCGACGTCGCCGGCGCTCAGGTCGCGGAAGGTCACGCCGGTCACGACATGCGCGGTGACGGCCCGCTCCCGAGAGCACAGGTGAAGGCCACTGTAGACCTCGTGCCGGCGGCCGGTGAGGCGGCCGAGGTACTCGGCCGCCTCACCCTCTCCGGCGGCCTTGCCGAGCACGGCACCGTCGATCACGACGACAGTGTCGACGCCGAGGACCAGCTCGCCCGCCCGCAGGCGGACGCGGGCCAGCACCTCCTCGGCCTTGCCCGTGGCATTCTGCTCGACGGTGTGCGCCGGACGACCATGATGCGTGCCCTCGTCGTGCTCGCTGACGACGACGCGAAAGGGCACGCCGAGCTGGCGCAGGAGCGCCTTGCGCTGCGGCGAGCGCGAGGCGAGGACGAGGCGCACGGGTGGCGCGCCCGGCGGCGCGTCGCGGCCGGATGCTGCGCCGGCCACGGACCCGCCCGGGCTAGACGAGCTCGTCCTCACCGAAGAAGAGAGCGATCTCGCGCGCGGCGCTCTCGGGTCCGTCGGAGCCGTGGACGACGTTCTCCTCTTTGCTCAGCGAGAAGTCCCCGCGGATAGTGCCCGGCGCCGCCTGCGCCGAGTCGGTGACGCCCATCATCGCGCGCGAGACCGTGACCGCCTCGCGGCCTTCCCACACCATCGCCACCACGGGCCCCGATGTGACGAAGGCGGCGAGGCTCTCGAAGAACGGCTTGCCGACGTGCTCGGCGTAGTGCCGCTCGGCGAGCTCGCGGTCGATGCGCATCGCCTTCATGCCACGCAGCACGAAGCCGCGGCGCTCGAAGCGGGCGACGATCTCACCGACGAGGCCACGCGCGACGCCGTTGGGTTTGACCATGACGAACGTGCGCTCCATGGGGATCCTCCTGAGCCAAAGGGAAGGACGCCGGCGAGGCTGCGGCCGCCGGCGGGGCCGGCCGCGCAGCCTCCCCGGCGCGGACTAGACGCGGTCGAACGCGGGCGCGGCGGGCTGAACGTCCGCCTCACAGAACGGACAGACGCGCCACTGCGGGTCTATCGGCTTGCGACACGACGGACACGAAGAGCGCAGGCGGCGGCCGCAGGTGGGACACACGAGATAATCGTCGTGCACCGGAGTCTTGCAGAACGAGCAACGCTCCTCGCCACCGATGCGTTGCTCCATCATCTGTATCTCGAGCTCGCGCTCCTGACGGTCGGCGATCGTCTCGGCCGGGCGAACGATGGCGTAGACGATGAGGCCGACGGGTCCAAAGACGAGGCCGGTGAGCACCGCGACGGCCAGCACGATCTTGTCGTCGATGCGACGACGGGCGTCCTTGAACACCCAGAAGGCACAGGCCAGCCACAACACCGCCAGGAAGAAGAAGAACATCAGCGTGATGAAGTGCCAAGTCGGCGACTTGAAAAAGTCCAGGACCGACTTCAGGGGGTTGCTGTCGCTCGTCGTGGTGGTGTTCGCCGCAACGATGGTCCAGTGAGGCACCCTTCCTCCTCAGGCGAGCTGCGTCGAGAGCGCCCCGGGCGCCTCCACGGAATGGCGGCCGCTCACGCTGGTGGGGAGAAGGTATCCCCCCGAGGCGCGCTCGGCCGGCTGGCCTCGGCGGCCAGCGCCGCAATCATACCCGAGAATATCCTGCCGTGGACAGGGTAGAGCGCGTACCAGTACAGCAGGCCGGTCAATCCGCGCGGCGCGAAGTAGGCCGTCTGCACCAGGATTGTGCCTCCGTCACGGGGCAGCGTCTCGAACTGCAGCCACGCCGCGCCCGGCACCTTCATCTCGGCGCGGAGGCGCAGCAGGCGACCCGGCTCGACCGCCTCGACGCGCCAGAAGTCGAGGGCGTCGCCGACGCGCAGATCGACGGGGTCGCGACGGCCGCGTCGTAGCCCAACGCCGCCGACCAGGCGGTCGGCGGCGCCGCGCAGGCCCCAGGCCCAGTCCCAGGCGCGGTAGCCCCGCTCGCCGCCGATCGTCATCACCAGGGCAAAGACGTCACCCGCCGGTGCGTCGACCACAGCCTGCCGGCGCTCGATGAGCTTGCCCTCCTGGCTCGTCAGGACGCGCGGCTGGACATCGCCTTCGCTGGTCACGAGAGCGTCCGCCCAGCTCGACTCCACCTCCCCCGTGTCGAGGCTGGCGACGGCCGCGCGCACTGCAGTCGCGTAGCCCACTGGATGCACGGCGGGAAACAGGTCGTGGGCGCTGTGGTCGCGCACGATGGTCTCGTTGCGCAGGCCCTCGATCAGCGGCCGCGCGATGGTCGACGGGATCGGCGTCACCAGGTGCACCCAGTAGGACGACAGCTTGGGCGTGAGGACGGGCACCGGCTGGAGGTGGCGCCACAGCCCGCGCGCCCGCGCGTAGCCGAGCATCATCTCACCGTAGGTGAGCACGTCGGCGCCACCGATCTCGACGATGCGGCCGGCGCTCTCCGGCACGTCCAGCGCCGCGGCGAGGTAGCGAAGCAGATCGTCAACCGCGATCGGCTGCACGCGCGTGTACACCCACTGCGGGCAGACCATGATGGGAACCCGCTCGGTCAGGTAGCGGATCATCTCGAAGGAGATGCTTCCGGACCCGACGACCACGGCGGCGCGGAATTCGGTGACGGGGACGCCGGCCTCGCGGAGAGCAGCCCCGGTCTCTTGGCGGGAGCGCAGGTGCCGCGAGAGGTCCGCAGCGGGGTCGCCAAGACCGCCGAGATAGATGATACGCCGCACGCTGGCAGCAGCGGCGGCGTGGCCGAAGGCCCTCGCCGCCGCGAGGTCGCGCTCGCGGTAGCCCTCGCCGCGCGCCATCGAGTGCACGAGGTAGTACGCAACGCCGACGCCGGCCAGCGCCTCCGTGAGGCTGACCGGCCGCAGCACATCGCCGGTCGCGACCTCGACGCTCTGCGCCCAGTCGCGCCCTTCGAGCCTCCTCGGGTCGCGCACGAGCACCCGAACCCGACGGCCGGCGCCAAGCAGACGGGGTACAAGGCGGCCGCCGACATAACCGGTGGCGCCGCTGACGAGAATCAGAGGATCGACGGGCGGCTCGGTATCCATGATGCCTCCTGCGGCCGTGAGCCGCGTCGGATGGCCGAAGGACCTAGACGAAGGCGGGGAGGACGAGAGGAACGACGGCGAGCTTCGTGCCGATGAGATAGCCCACCAAGAAGGCGACGAGCGCGACGGCGATCACGATGAGCAAGGCGACCAGAAACCGTACCGCCGGATGCGCTTTCTTCTGTGCCATTCACCCCTCCACGAGTCTGCGCCAGTATACCCGACGCCTCAGGCACGACAAGCCGGCTCAGACGCCCGCCGCGAGCACGTCGCTCAGGTCTTCGAGCAGGTACAGCGAACCGGCGACGAGCACGCTCCCCTCCGGCCCGGCCAACGAGCGAGCGCGCGCCAGCGCGGCGTGCTGATCCGCGATGACCTCCACGTCCGAAAGCCTCGCTCCCTCCGAGCCGGCGGCTTCACGGATTGCCGTCGCGAGTTCGGGTGCGCTGAGGCTGCGCGGCTCGCTCGCCTGCGTGCAGACGACGGCGTCGAGCAGCGGCAGCAGCCCATGGAGCATCGACACGTAGCCCTTGTCGCGCATGATGGCGAGAATGCCGACCGTCGGCCGCGGCATGTCCAGGTCAGCGAGACTCTGCGCGAGGACCCGGACGCCGTCCGGGTTGTGCGCCCCGTCGGCCAGGACCAGAGGCCGCTCACCGACCTTCTGCAGGCGCCCGGGAACAGCGGTCGCCGCCAGGGCCTGCCGCACGACGGCCTCGTCGAGGCCGCCGAGGAGCAGGCGTACCGCCGCCACGGCGAGCGCCGCATTGCGGACCTGGTAGAGGGCCGGCGTCGGCACGCTCAGGCCGGCCCAGCGCTCGTCCGGGAAGCCGTCGCCGTGACTGAAGCCGACGGAGAAGCCATGCGGAGTACCGTCGACGGCGAAGTCCCCCGGCGTCATGGCGCCGGCGGAGGTGTCCGTGGCCGCAGGAGCGCCGGCAGCGTCCTCAGCCCGCATAAAGTGCGGCTCTGCGCCGGCGACCCGGCACACCCGGCGCGCTTCGTCCTCGAGCCCGTCCAGCTGCCCGAAGACGGCGTCGCCGCCCTTGATCACCGCCGCCTTCTCGGCGAAGATCAGCTCACGCGTGTCGCCGAGCACCTCGGTGTGCTCGAGGGCGATGTTGGTGAGGACGACGACAGGCGCCGCCACCACGTTCGTGGCGTCGAGACGCCCGCCGAGCCCCGCCTCCAGCGCGACC
>JBBQFA010000137.1:0-6968 GCA_038321515.1 Thermoleophilia bacterium
AAGCGTGCCTTGAGGTAGCGCACCAGGCGCAGGCCGGCGGTGATCTGCTTGGGGCGGTTGAGGATCTGGCGGTCCATCCACTGGCCGCTGTGGCCGGCGCTCTCCTGCACGAACTCGATACCGAACGACTTCCAGTTCATGCCGACGCAGTGGCGGGCGCGATAGTTGAGCGGCATCAACTGGTAGATGGTGCCGTTCTTGTCGACGATGAACTGCGCCGAGACGCCGGGCTTCTCCGGCTTCTTGCCCGGTATGGTGTAGGGGGTGTTGTTGTTGAACGCGTTCCAGGCGCTCAGGTACTGGGCGCCGGCGGTGTGGTGCAGGACGATCGCCTTGGGGTTCGTCAACAGGTACGTGTGCTGGTGATAGTGATGCTGGCTGTAGTCGGCCATCTGCGCCTTGCGGCCGGCGCCGAAGCGGATGTACTTCTTGACGATAGGCGGCTTGATGCCGGCTGCGCCGGCGGCGGTCGCCGCGGAGGCGCCGGCGGACGAAGGGCCGAACGCGGCGGCGCCGAGCAAGAGCGCCAGGATGACGAGTACGATGGCCGCGGTGAAGCTCGCGCGAAGCGCGAGCGGGGCCGCGGCGGCACGCGTCTGTGAGGTGTCCGGATGCGATGTCATGCTTCGAGTATACGCCGCGAGAGGCGGGCGGGCCTCCGGCGGCCCGCGCCCCGCTCTTGAGTCCGGTCATCCTCGTGCCGATGATGTGCGCAGCACACCTACGAAAGGAGCCCGAATGTCTCTGACCGATGACCTTGTGGCGGCGAGCGCGTCGCTGCCGGCCGCACTGCAGCCGCAGAAGGACGGCAGCCTGGCCGGCGAGGCCGTGCTGGCCGAGCGCAAGGCCTTTCTCAGCAAGAAGAAGCTGACCTACAAGTGCAAGGCACGGGTCGACGAGGGCGCGCGCATCGTCCGCTTCTGGGAGATGCTCATCGAGAAGGGCTCCGGCATCTCGAGCGGCGGCGACGACTTCGGCCCCGGCGGCGGCTTCAGCGCCGGCACGTACAAGACCGGCGGCAAGGAGCGGTCCGGCAGCATCGAGACCGCGTCCAGCCTGTTCGGCAAGGACTACAGCTACCAGTGGGACTACGCCGCCGAGCGCACCGGCCTGCAGCAGGTCGCGGCGCAGGCCGGCTACGGCTGGGAGACGGTGCTGAACCCGAAGTCGGTGTGACGCACGATGCGGCGCGGGAGGGGGGCCGGAAGCGCCGCCCTCCGTCAGCCCGCGTCAGTCCAGATTCTCGATCGTCACCGGCTCGATCGCGTCGGCCGGCATGAACCCGAACACGCGCCCGTAGAAGTACAGCTCCGCCTCCTGCGCGCGCACGATGTTCTCGGCCATGCGAAAGCCGTGCTGCTCGCCCTCGAACGCGAGGTAGGCGAACGGCAGACGCTTGCGCTGCAGCGCCTCGACGATGATCTCGGCCTGGTGCGGCGGCACGATCACGTCATCCAGGCCCTGCAAAAGGATGACCGGGCAGCTGAGGTCGTCGACGTGGTCGATCGGCGAGCGCTCGCGGTAGACGTGGCGCATCTCGGGATACGGGCCGACGAGGCTATCGAGGTAGCGCGACTCGAACTTGTGGGTGCCGCCGGTGGCGAACGCCTCGAGGTCGGCGAGGCCGAAGTAGCTGGCGCCGGCACTGAAGACGTCGTAGCGGGTCAGCGCGTTCAGCGTCGTGTAGCCTCCGGCGCTGCCGCCCTGGATGGCGAGGCGCCGCGGGTCGGCGTCGCCGCGCGCGACAAGGTAGCGAGCGGCGTTGATGCAGTCCTCCGTATCGACGACGCCCCAGGCGCCGCGCAGCCGCTCGCGATACTCGCGGCCGTAGCCGGTCGAGCCGCCGTAGTTGACCTCGACGACGGCGACGCCGCGCGAGGTCCAGTACTGCACTTCGAGGCTGAGCATCGCTTCGCTCGCGCCCGTGGGGCCGCCGTGGCTGAGCACCAGCAGTGGCGGCAGCTCGTCCGCGGGGCCGAAGAAGTCCGGGTTGGTCGGCGGGTAATAGTCCGCGTGCGCGGTGAGGCTGCCGCCGGTCGGGAAGACGAGCGGCTCGGGGCGACTGACGAAGACGGGGTCGATCGGCACCGGCCGCCCGCGGCGCACCACGTCGCAGGCACCGCCGACCGGGTCGAGCACGGCGACCTGCCCGCCCTCGGTGTGGCTCGCGGCGATCATTCCGACGCGTTCGCCGAGCGGCGCCAGCGAGTAGACGACCGTGTAGGGCGAGTCGATCTCGTGCAGGCGGGCCGTGGGGCCGGCCGGCGCGTCGCAGCCGCTCGCCGGGCCGCCGGACTCGAGCACGGCGAGGTGGTCGCGGCCATCTTCCGTGAAGCAGACGACCAGCGTCCCATTGTCGAGAAAGACGGAGTGCTGCAGCCCGAAGACCCAAGGCGCTTTGGCGAACTCGGCCGATCGCGGAGCGAGCGGGCGCGCCTGCGGCGGCCCGCTGCCCCCGGCAGTCTTCGGCGCTGTTGCCGCCACCGCGGCGTGTCCGAGCCTCTCGCCGTCCACACGGTACAGGTTCCACCATCCGGTCCGGTCGCTGGCGAAGTGCAGGTCGCCGGCCGGGCTCCAGAGCGGCTGCAGCACCGACTCCTCGGGGCCGCCGGCGACGAGGCGCTCGCGGCTGAGGGCGCCGTCGGCGGCGAGCTCGGCGACCCACAGCTCGGTGCCGTCCCACGGCATCCGCGGGTGGTCCCAGCTGAGCCAGGCGAGCCGCCGGCCGTTCGGGCTCAGCCGCGGCGCGGCATAGAAGTCGTGACCGGAGGCGATGGTCCGCGGTGGGGCCGATCCGTCGGTGGGCAGCGAGACCAGCTCGTTGACCACCGAGCCGTCGGCCTCGTGCCGTTCGCGCACGCAGACCATCAGGCGACCGTGCGGCGTCACGCGCCCGTCGGCGTACCTGTGGGCGCGCTCGGCCGGCGGGGCGGGCGTGACCGGGCGCGGCGCGCTCCAGCGCGCTTCGCCGGGCTCACCCGCGGGGCCGGCCGGCCTGCTCGTCGTCTGGCCGTCCGCCCCGGCTTCCGCCGGGCCGTCTCCGGCCGACAAGTCCTGCCGGTACAGTCGCTGGTCGGCCTGGTCGCTGAACAGCACGCTCTCGCCGCCGCGTTCGTTTCGGAACGGCGTATACATGCCGCCGCCGTACTCGTGCACCAGCGTGCGGGCGTTGACGCCGGGCGGCGTCACGTCGCCGATCTCGCCGTCCGGTCCGCGACGCACGACGGCGTACCGGCCATCCTCCAGCGGCCGCATCTCGGTCCAGTAGAGGCTCTCGCCGACGCTCTGCGGCCACATCGTGCTCACGCCGCCCTCGGCGATGATACGGGCGGTAACGGGTGATCGCCACGACCCGTAAGCGGCTGCCGAGGGGCCGGACGTCGCGGCCGCGTATTGCTGGTCCTGTGTTCTCACTGCACGCCCATTCTCCCGTACGGCGAGGAGGAGCGGGAGAAAAGCCCTCCTGCCACCCCTTGGTCGGCTCTGTCGCGGCTCGGCCGGTCCTGGCTCGTCGCACCCTTTCGCCCGAACGGGCCCGGGGCGGGCGGCCGCTTCGCCACCCGCCCCGGGCCTCGGCCTTCAGCGGCCGTCAGGTCTGTGTGCGACGCCTTCAGCGAGGCTTGACCCTGCGAACCGCGCTGGTCGTGCTCAATGTGGTGCCGTCGCCGACGTAGCTCAGCCGGAAGGATGTCTTGCCGCTCAGCTTGCGCTTGAACGTCACCGCGGTGGCAGTGCCTGTACCGGCGGCGACCGTCTTCGTCGTGACGGTCTTCCAGCCGCCCGCCGAGGTGCGCTTCTGCAGCCTGACGACGCGGCTTCCGGCGTCGCCGGTCGTGAGCGTGCCGTGCAGCGTGAGTTTCGCGCCCCTACGCACGGGTTTCGGCGCCGCCAGCGTGAGCCTCGCGGCGTGCTTGACCCGTATGTCCAGCGCGGTCGTGCGTTTGCCCGAACAGGCAGTGGGGCTCGCGGCGTTGTTCACGAGGTCGCCGTCGGAGCAGGTGAGCTGGATCGTATAGGCGCCGGGCGCGCCATACACATACGACAGTGTCGCCGAGGCCGAGGCCATCGTCTGGGCGCCGTCGCCCGTCCACCACTCGTAGGTGTTGGGCGAGGCGTCGCCCCAGCCGGCCAGCGCCGATGCGTCGAGCACGACTGGTTTGCCGACCGTCGGACGCTTGGTGGTCATGGTGAACCCAGGGTCGTACTCGTTGGCCAGCCGCCGCAGCTTGGCCTCCTCGCCCTTGATGAGGTCGCGGTCCTGGTTCACCCGCGACCAGCCATACCAGTGGCTGTAGTCGGGATTGATGTGGTACGCGCCCTTGAACGTGCTCACGTGATCGTACTTGTAGGTGTAGAAGAAGAGCTGCTCGATCGTCGACGTGCCGCCGTACAACTGCTGCCCGCCGAGCACGAGGTTCTGGCCGAACACCGGGTTGGCGGGCCGGTTCGCCGGCATCGGGTCGAGGAGTCCGTCCCACCAGAGTCCGCGGATGCGCATGACGGGGTCCCAGAGCAAAGCGTCGACGTCGGCCTTGATCGTGTCGGCGCCATCGAGGTTCTTCGAGGCGAACACCCGCGCGTGGCAGTCGCCGCAGACGGCGACCATCTTGGCGCGGCGCTGGTCGGCGTCCGCCGGCGAGATCGTGCGCATCGGCACCGGCAGGTCCACGCCGGGCAGACGAGCGCCCTGCGCGACCGTGCCGATCGTGAGGTTGGTCGAGACATCGTGAGCGAGGGGCTGGCCGGCGCCTTTTTCGAGCTCCGGCATGTGACAGGTGACGCAGGTGGGGGCGCGGCTGGGGTCTCCGCCGACGCGCCCCTTCTCGGTGTTGTAGACGACTCCGTGCTTACTCTTCTCCCACATGTCGATCTGCTCGTGGTCGGGACCCATATGGCAGGTGCCGCATGCCTCGGGCTCCAGCGCTTCCTCGGCCGAGAAGACGTGCCGCGTGTGGCAGCTGTCGCACTTGCCCACGGAGCCGTCGGCGCTCACGATGCCGATATTGTGGCAGCGTTCGCACATCTCGTAGCGCTGCGCGGCCGGCATCACCTGGTAGCGTGCGGAGGCGGTCATCCTCGTCCAGCTCTGAGCGTGCTTGTTGACGTAGGCGCCGGCGGCGTCCTTGTGCGCGAAGTCCGTATACTGGGAGGGATGGCAGCCCGCCTGAGCGCAGGTGCTCGCCGGCACGCTCCCCTGCACGGCGTCGATGGCCGCATGGTCGGCCCCGTGACACGAGACGCACGTGACTCCCTCACCCGACATCTTGCCACGGTCGTACTGAGCGACGAGGCCTGGCTCGAGCGCTGTATGACAGCTGAGGCACTCGGCCGGTGTGTAGGTGTCAGCACGCGCCGGCGCGGCTCCAAGCAGCCCGGCCGCGACCATCGCGAGTGTGAGTAGCAGGATCGATCGTCTCATCGGGCCCCCCATGGATGACGGTTTCCGGACTGAGTATGTCGCGCCGGGCAAGTACGCCCAATTGACTTTGGACAAGTCAACACCGGTGCCGTGGAGTGAGGTCATGCTCGGCCGGCGGCCCGGCGAGATCCCTCAGCCGCCGGCGCGGTGCTCGAGGCGGAACACGTGGTGGCGGTTGGCGCCGCGCTCGCAGTCGAAGGCGAGGGTGACACGAGAGATGTCTTTGACGTGGAGACTGCCCAGCTCGGTCCGGTCGATGCCGAAGTTGCGGGAGTTGGTGGCGAACAGCAGGATGCCTCCCGGCGCCAGCAAGCGCCGCGCGGTCATGCGGATGAGGTCGGCGTGGTCACGCTCGACGTCAAAGGTGGCGCGACCCATCCGCTTGGAGTTGCTGAAGGTCGGCGGGTCCAGCCAGATGAGGTCGTACTGGCCGCCGGCCTCGGCGACCCAGCGCAGGCAGTCGGCCTGCACGAGCACGTGCGGCGCCGGCTGAGCGGCGGCCTTGGTGCCGCCGTCGGGGCTCGGCCAGACCTCGCTCGCGGTCTCGAAGCCGTTGGCGGCGAGGTTGCGCCGCGCCCAGTCGAGGTAGGTCGCCGAGAGGTCCACGGTGGTAGAGCTCGGCGAGCCGCCCGCAAGCGCATTGACCGTCATCGCGCCCGTGTAGGAGAAGAGATTGAGAAAGCGGCGCCCGCCGGCCAGCCGACGGACCAGGCGCCGCGTGAGGCGCTGGTCGATGAAGAAGCCGGTGTCGAGGTAGGTGCCGAGGTCGACAAGGTAGGTGAGGTCGTCCTCGGTGACCGGGAGCAGGGCGCCGCGGTCGGCGCGGCGCTCGTACTGCGCCGCTCCGCGCTGCCGGCGGCGCTGCTTGACCACCAGGTGGTCGGGCGGCACATCCAGAACGGCGCCGACCACGTCCAGCGCCTCACTCAGGCGCCGCTGCGCCTTGGTCGGGTCGATCTCGGCCGGCGCCGCGTACTCCTGCACGTGCACCCTGTCGCCGTAGACGTCCACGACGAGGTTGTACTCGGGCAGGTCGGCGTCGTAAAGGCGGTAGCAGGTGATGTCGTCGCGCTGCAGGCGCTTGGCCAGCCGGCGCTGGTTCTTGCGTAGGCGGTTGGCGAGGAACTCGGCGCCGCCGCCCAGCATGCCGTGCCGGGAGGTCGCCATGCGCTCGACCGGCTCGGCGGGGGCGGCCTTCGCGCTGGGCGCCGTGGCGGCGGGTGCAGCGGCGGCGGCAGCGCCAGCGGGTGCGGGTGCGGCGGCGGCTACGTCGGGCGTGGACCCGGCCGTCATCTCGGCCGGCGCGGTCTGCGCCGCGGCCACCTTCGGCTTGGCCGATCGCACGGCGGCGCGAGCGCTGCGCGGCGCCTCGGCCGTCGCGACGGCGCCGTCTTCGTAGTAGGCGAGCAGGCAGGTGAGCGGGCCGTTACGCAGCTCCGTCTCGCGCTTCGCGGTGAGCCCTATGGCCGCGGCCTGCCGGCTGTCGCCGGCGAGGACCGCCGCGCTCCAGCCGGTGAACGCCATGCGCAGGCGCTCGCCGAGCAGCCGG
>JBBQFA010000138.1:0-6954 GCA_038321515.1 Thermoleophilia bacterium
CGCTGCGCCGCTCTGCGTCAGTCAGTCGTCTGCTCGCCGAGGGCGGCGAATGGATCGACGATCTCGAGGACGCGCGATCGGCGCCGGCCAGGGGCCTCATCGGTCGTAGAGCTCGTCACGCGACCACGTCTTTGAACCCCAGTGCAGTTCGCGAAGGCCGGGCCGAGAGACGTTAGTTGTGCTCGGCCTTGTCGGCGCGGAGCATGGCGCCGAAGCGCTGCACCATCTTCGGGTCGAGCTCGTGCGCGGCAAGGCCGCGCAGATCGTCGACGCTGCGATCGCCGTGCGCCGAGAGGTCGAAGCGACGGCACACGGCGAAGGCGCGGGCGACGCGAGGGATGGCGCTCCCGCGCCGGCCCTCGGGATATCCAGCGCCGTCCCAGCGCTCGTTGCCGTACACCAGAGCGTCGACCGCCATCCGCCGCACCTCGTTCGGCTTCGCGTCGCCGTTGGTCCCCGTGCCGAGGATCGCCTGCACCTTGTCCTGCACCGTCTCTCCGGTCTCGTGGACGGCCAGGGCCGTGACAAGACCAGCGGTCTCGGCCTCACTCAGACCGATGAAGGCGGCAAACCGGCGGCCGACGCCGATCAGGTAGCCCTGGAGCTCGGCGGTCACGCTGTCCACCGGCTCACCGTGGAGGCAGACGCGATTGCGGCCCTGGGTCTTGGCGCGCAGCAGCGCCGCGTCGGCGGCGCCGAGCACGCCGTCGCTGTCGGCCGCTGAATCCGGGTACGAGGAGACGCCGATCGACACCGTCACGTGCAGGTCGGGGTGCCCGGGGTCGAGGAGCGCGACCGAGGCGCGGACACGCTCGGCCAGGGTCTGCGCCTCGTCCAAGCTGGTCCGCGGCAGGATCATCGCGAACTCCTCGCCGCCGTAGCGCGCCACGTGGTCCGACTCGCGCGAGCAGCTGCGCAGCACACCGGCGACGGCGCGCAGCACATCGTCGCCCTTCTGGTGGCCGATGGTGTCGTTCACCGCCTTGAAGTGGTCGAGATCCATCATCAGCAGGCAGAACTGCTCGCCGTAGCGGCCGGCGCGGCTCACCTCGGCCTTGAGCGAGTCGTGGAAGTGGCGGAAGTTGTAGATGCCCGTGAGGCCGTCGCTGATCGCCTGGCGCTCCATCTCCTCGTAGGTGCGCGCGTTCTGGATGGCGATCGCCGCCAGGTTCGCGCACAGCTGGGCCGGCTCGAGCTCCCGTTCCTCGAAGACGTGCCCATGCAGGCGGTCGAGGCGCAGCACGCCGGTGACCTTGCCGCGCACGCTCAGCGGCACGATGATGCTGGCCTGCGGCTCCTCCTCCTCGGTGCCCGGGATCTGGACGAGGCGCGCGTCGTGCGTCATGTCGTTGACGAGTTGGGCCTCGTTGTGGCGCACGACCCAGCCGCTGACGCCCGTGTCGATGGACATGCGGAACTGCTCCATCTGCTCGGCGTTGCCGTCGCGCGAGTAGATGCACACCAGCTCGCGCGTCTCTTCGTCCAGCAGGCGGATGTCCATGGTGTCGTAGTCGACGATGTCCTTGAGCATCGTCGTGATACGGGCGAAGACCTCGCGCTGGTCGAGCGAGCTGAGCAGCATCGTGCTCAGGCTCATCAGCTCGTGCTGTAGCGCGAGCTGGCCCTTCAGCTGCGCAGAGGTACCTTCGAGCGCGTCGTACTGGCTCGCGTTGTGGATCGCGATCGCGGCAAGGTTGGCGAAGAGCCGGGCCGGCTCGAGCTCACGTTCTTCGAACATTCGCCCGCCGAGCCGGTCCATCGTCATCACGCCGATGACCTCGTCGCCGACGATCAGCGGAACGACGATGCACGCCTGCCTCTCGTCCTCCTGCGTCCCGGGGATCTGGACGGCGCGCGGGTCGTTGTCCATGTCGTTGACCAGCTGCGCCTCCTTGTGGCGCACGACCCAGCCGCTGATGCCCTCGTCCATAGACAGCTCGAAGCCGAAGATCTCCTCTTCGACCTGCTCGTCCCGCGCGTATACGGCGACCAGCACGCCACGCTCGGCGTCGACCAGCCTGATGCCCATCGTGTCGTAGTCGACGATCTGCTTGAGTGTGTCGGCGATGTGCTCCAGCACCTCGGTCTGCTCCAGCGACGAGAGCAGGGCGCCGCTGGCGCTGAGCAGCTCGTGGCTGAGCGCCAGCTGCTCGTGCAGCCGCGCGGAGGCCTGCTCGGCCTGTTCATACTGGCGCGCGTTCCGGATGGCGATGGCGGCGATGTTCGCGAACAGCGTCGCCGGCTCGAGCTCGTGGTCGGCAAAGGTGCGCTCTCCCATGCGATCGAGCGCGAGCACGCCGATCACCGTGCCCGCCACCGTGAGCGGCGCGATGATCGAGGCCTGGGGCACCCACTCGGTGCCGGGGACGAGAGCGCCGCGCGCGTCCTTGAGCATGTCGTTCACGAGCTGCGCTTCGTTATGGCGCACGACCCAGCCGCTCACGCCCTCGTCGATGGAGCTGCGCCAGACCGTCATCTGCTCCACGTCCTGGTCCGACGCATAGCAGCTGTAGAGCTCGTTCGTGGCCTCGTCGACGAGCCGGATCTCGAGGTCGTCGTAGTCGACGATCTCCTTGAGCAGGGTCGCGACGTGGGCGAAGACCTCGTGAGGCTCGAGCGTGGCGAGGAGCGCGCCACTGAGCTCGAGCAGGGCATGGCGCAGGGCCAGCTGCGCCTGCAGCTGCGCCGTCGTGTCCTCGAGTTGCTCGTACTGGCGCGCGTTCTCGATCGCCACTGCCGCGTGCGTCGCGAACACCTCGAGCGACTTGACGAGCTTGAGTGTCGGCACCGCGCGGTCGGCGGGGTCGTACAGGTCGAGCACCCCCATGAGCTCACGGTTCTTGTCGTACAGGGGCACGAAGAAGTCGTCTTCCTGATGCCACTCTCCCTCCCGCCGAGGACCGAGGTCGAAGGGTGGGAAGAAGTGGAGCTGCTGCTCCGTCCAGCGATGCTGGTGGTGGTCGATGAAGTAGGACGAGCCGATCTGGTATTTCGCGATGAAAAGCTCGTCCCAGATGCCTCGCGGGACCGGCCGCTCGAAGATCTGCCGGTCGTACTCGGGAAACTCGCCGACGGTGGCGTGCGCGGCGAAGGTCCCGTCGGTCTCCAGCAGGTAGACGACGGCCTCACGAAAGCCGAAGGTGTCGCTGAGCGCCGTGGCGATGACGTGCACGATCGCGTCGAGCGCCAGGCTCGACTGCAGCTGGTTCGCCAGCTTGATGAGGCCGCGCAGCAGCTCGATCTCGCCACGCTCGGTCTTTCGGTTCTTGGCACGAAACGCCATGCGACTCCCCCGCTCGCTCGGCTGCGCCTGATCGCGTCCTCAAGTGTACGCCCGAGGAGGTGCCCGCGACACGGCCGGCGCTTGCCTTGCCTTGCCTGCAGCTTCTCGTGTCGGCAGCAGGGAGCGATTGCTTGAGGGGGACAAATGCCTATGGAGAGGGGAGGGGCGGGGCGGCCGGAAGAGCCACCCCGCCCCGTGCGCAGCGGGCGGGCCGCGGAAGGCCGATGACGTCATCTGTCCTTGTCAAAGGGACAGATATGCGGTAATCTGTCCTTGTCAGCCGGATAGATTCTGCCGACCCCCTGGACGCAAGCGGGAGAGTACAGATGCCGGAGCTCGACTACATCATCGCCGAGTCGTGGGACGCCCCCGTCCCCGAGCTCACGCCGCGCCGCGCGGAGATCCCCAGCGCCGCGCGCAAGGCAGCGGTCATCATCGGCATGCGGCGCTCGGGCAAAACATACCGCATGCTCCAGGAGATCGGGCGCCTGGTGTCCACGGGCACCGACAGGCGCGACATCCTCTACGTCAATCTCGAGGACGACCGCCTGCAGCCGGCCGGCCCGGAGCTGCTCGGGTCCCTGCTCGAGGTCTTCTATCGCACCAATCCCGAGGCGCGAACACGCGGTGCTCACCTGCTGTTCGATGAGATCCAGACGGTGCCGGACTGGCCGCGCTTCGTGCGTCGCGTGCTCGACACCGAAACGGCCCATGTGATCCTCAGCGGTTCATCGGCCAAGCTGCTTCACACTGAAGTGGCCACCGAACTTCGCGGACGCGGCCTGACCGTGGAGCTGTTCCCCTTCAGCTTTGCGGAACACCTGGCGGCACGCGGAGAGGAGGTCCCGGAGCCGGCAGTGGTCGGCGCCAGACGACGCTCGACCCTGCAGGCCGCCTGCCTCGACTACCTTTCGGTCGGCGGGTTTCCCGAGGTCCGCGACATGTCGCTCGCCGTACGCCTGCAGACCCTGCAGGACTACGTCGAGCTGGTCCTGGTGCGAGATGTGGTCGAGCGCCACGGCATGCATAACGTCGCTGCGACGCGAGCCTTCGCTCGGCTGCTGCTGCAGTCACCGGCGCAGTCGTTCAGCGTCAACAAGGCGTATGCGGATCTGCGGTCGAGAGGGCTGAGCGTGTCGAAGGACACCCTGCATGCGCTCCTCGACCACTTCCAGGATGCTTACCTGGTCTTCGCCATCCCGGTGTTCGACCGCTCGGTACGCGTGCAGGCGACTAACCCGCGCAAGCTGTACGCCATCGACCCCGGGCTCGCGGCGGCGATGTCACACGTCACGGCCACCGATCTGGGCGCCCGGCTCGAGAACGCCGTCTTTCTGAAGCTCCGGCGGCGACACGGGCGCCTGCTCCGCGGCGAAGTCTGCTACTACCTCACGAAGTCGGGGCGCGAGGTCGACTTCGTCGTTGGCGACGTCTTTGAGCAGAAGGCGGGGCGCCTGGTGCAGTCCTGCGTCTCGCTGGCCGACCCAACAACGCGGGAACGCGAGGTGCGAGCGCTCAGAGAGGCGCTTCAAGAGACCGGCCTCGAGAGCGGCGAGATCGTCACGCTTGGGGACGGCGAGACCATTGAGACGGAGGCCGGCACCATCCACGTCGTGCCGGCCTGGCGGTGGCTGCTGCAGGACGAGGAGTAGCCGGGCAGGGCGGGCCGCCGAAGGCCCGCGCGCCCGGGCCACCCGTATCAGCCGGCGTACTTGCCCAGCTTGAGGATCTGCCGCGCCTCGTCCGGTGTGGCCGTCTCCCGGCCCCACTCGCGCGCGATGCGCGCGACGCGGCCGACGAGCTCGGCGTTCTCCTTCGCCAGCACGCCCTTGTGATAGAAGACGTTGTCCTCGAAGCCGAGGCGCACGTTGCCGCCCATGGCGAGCGAGGTCATGGTGACCGGCATGTGCCAGCGGCCGATGCCGGTCGCCGTCCAGGTCGAGCCCTCGGGCACCCTGTCGACGAGAAACACCAGGTTGCGCGGCTCGCCGCTCATGCTGCCGGGCACGCCGAGCACGAAGTCCCAGTGCATCAGTGGGCCGGCCGGGCCGAGCTTCTTCACCAGCTTAAGTGCGTTGTCGATCTGGCCGACCTCGAAGATCTCGAACTCAGGCCGCACGCCCTTCGCCTGCATGCGCTGATAGAACTCCGTCATCAGCGCGGTGTCGTTGAAGAACACGTCATCGCCGAAGTTGGCCGTGCCGGTGGTCAGCGAAGCCATCTCCGGGTCGAGCTCGAGCGGCTGCAGCCGCTCGTCGGCGGTCATGCCCATGGCGCCGCCGGTGCTCGTCTGGATGATGATGTCGCTGCGCTTGCGAATCTCCATGATGGCGGCGTCGAACACCTCGAGGGCCTGGGTCGGATTCGCCTCCGAGTCGCGCACGTGCAGGTGGTACATCGAGGCGCCCGCCTCCGCGCAACGCGCGGCGTCGGCGCCGATCTCGGCGGCCGTCACCGGCAGGCCCGGCTGCGCCTCCTTGGTGGTCTCGGCGCCGACGCCGGCCACGGTGATGATGAGCTTGTCCATCCGGCCTCCCCTGGTATAGGGCGGGGTCAACGAGCTGGGGTACCGACTCGGATGTCGGAGACCCGTAGGCGCGCCCCGCCCCTCTCGCGCCAACCTATTTCTGATACGGGAATTGCTGGTTCACGAACGCCAGGCTCTCCTCGACCACCTCGAGCGCCCGGTTCAGGTCGCGCTCGGTGTGGCGGTAGCAGATATACCAGTGATGGTACGGCTGCACGAAGAGCCCGCGGCGGATGCACTGCGTGTAGAACTCCGTGCGCCGCTCCTTGTAGTGCTCGTCGACGTGGTCGAAGGTGAGGAAGGGCATCGGTGGGATACCGCTCTTCGTGACCGGAACGCCGCTCTTGTCGACGATCTTGCCGAGCTTGTCGAGGAACCCCGTGCCGCGCTCCCAGATCGCGTCTTGCACCTTCTCGCGCTCGAGGATCTCGAGGCACTTCATGCTCGCTGCCATCTCGAGACTGTTGGGGAAGTAGGTGGAGCTGAGGAAGGCGTCCTTGACGTAGACGCTGATGAACTCGCGCTTGCCCACCAAGGCGGCGATCGAGTAGCCGTTGGCCATCGCCTTGCCGACCGTCGTCATGTCGGGCACCACGCCATAGCGCTCGCTGGCGCCGCCCATACTGACGCGAAAGCCGGTGCGGATCTCGTCAAAGGTGACCACGGCGTCATGCTTGTGGCAGAGGTCGACGACCGCCTGGAGATAGCCGGGCGGCGGCGCGATGATCGGCTTGGCCATCGGGTGGCCGACCGGGGTGATGATCACGCCGGCGATCTCGTCCGGGTTCTCGGCGAACACGCGCTCGAGGTCGGCGATGTCGCCGTACTCGAACTCCTTGGTGAGGTCGGTCACGGCCTGTGGCACGCCGCCGTGATGCTCGACGCACCAGTCGCCCCAGCCGTGGTAGCCGCAGCGGGCGATCTTGTCGCGGCCGGTGTAGGCGCGCATCGCCCGTACGGCCGCGTTGGTCGCGTCCGAGCCGGTCTTGACGAGGATCGTTTGCTCGCCGCAGGGCATGATGTCGGCGAGCCGCTGCTCCAGTTCGTTCTGCAGCGGCTGCACGAGGCTGAAGCAGAAGCCCTTGTCCATCTGCGCCTTGGCGGCGTCGTTGATCTCGTCCTCGACGTAGCCGAGGATGATCGG
>JBBQFA010000139.1:0-6942 GCA_038321515.1 Thermoleophilia bacterium
ACGTCGGCGAGGAGATACCGGCGGTGCCCCCCCGGGCTGCGGTACGCGGCAAAGCGCCCGGCGTCGGTCCAGCGCCGCACGGTGTTGGCGCTGACGCCGAGCAGGCCGGCTACTTCGGCGACGCGCAGCCAGGTGGTCTCGGGGCTCTCTCTCGGGGTGATCATGTTCAAGTCCGTGCATCGGCAATATCCAGTCCGAGCTTGACCAAAACTCCCACGCCGTTGGGCGTTCAAGGGAGCTTCGGGAGGATGAAGGATCCGTCGTGGGTCGCCACCGGCGCGCCGGCGACGGCCGCAACGGGTTCGCCGGCGGTGCGCCCTTGGCGGCATGCACGCCCGCGGCGTAGCATGCGCCTACCGACGATCGCCGGCGGAAGCCCGCCGGACGCAGTCCGAGCAAGGGAGTTGGGATCATGGCACGCAAGGGCAGGGTCGAGGGCAAGGTCGCCCTCATCACGGGCGTCGCGAAGCCCGACAGCATCGGATTCGCCACGGCCAAGGTGCTCGCGGAGGAGGGCGCGCTGCTCGCGATCTGCGACATCGCGGGTGCGGTGCACGAGTGCGCCGAGAAGCTGCGTGAGTCGGGGGCGACGGTGAGCTCGCACACCGCCGACCTCACGAAGATGGACGCGGTCAAGGTGCTGGTCGCCGAGGTGACCGAATGCCACGGGCGCATCGACGTGCTGGTCAACAACGCCGGCATGGTCGTGTTCGGGCAGGAGGAGGCCTTCACCGCCTTCCAGGATCTGACCGAGGAGTCCTGGGACTTCGGCATCGCGATCAACCTGAAGACGCAGTTCAACGTCACCCGCTGCGTCGTTCCCGGCATGATCGAACGCGGCTACGGGCGCATCGTCAACATGAGTTCGGTGACCGGCCCCGTGGTCGCCAACCCGGACGAGGCCGCGTACTGCGCCGCCAAGGCCGGCGTCCTCGGCATGACGCGAGGCCTGGCGCTCGACGTGGCCAAGCACGGCGTCACCGTCAACGCGGTCGGCCCGGGCTGGATCCAGACAGGCTCCACCGCCGAGGGCGAGGACATCGGCGGCCTCAACACGCCGATGGGGCGGTCAGCCTATCCTGAGGAAGTCGCCAAGCTCGTCTGCTTCCTCGGTAGCGACGACGCCAGCTACATCACCGGCCAGCTCGTCGTGGTGGACGGCGGCAACACGATCCAGGAATACAAAGGGCCGAGCGAGCTGTACTACTGAGCCATCGTCGGCCGCTGTATGCTACGGACATTGAACTACCGTTCAGCGTTTGCGACAGGGGGAGGCGTATGACGTTCGACATGAACGGCAAGACGGTGGTCGTGACGGGGGCCGCCGGCGGAGTCGGCGCGGCCACCGCGCGCCGCTTCGCCGAGGCCGGCGCGACGCTCGTGCTCGGCGACCTCAACGCGGTCGCCCTCGAGGACCTGTGCGGGCAACTCGCCGCCTTGACCGCGGTCCACGGCGTCGCCTGCGACGTGACCAGGGTCGCCGACATCGAGAACCTGATGGCCGAGGCCGTCTCCGAGACCGGGCGCATCGACGCTCTCGTGAACACCGCCGGGCTGTGGGTCGAGGGCCCCACCGAGGCCATGACCGAAGAGGAGTGGGACCGGGTCGTCTCCGTCAACCTCAAGGGCACGTTCTTCTGCTGCAGTCGCGCGATCCCGGAGCTCAAGAAGACCGAGGGCTGCATCATCAACCTGAGCTCGGACGCCGGCGTGGTGGGCACGCCCGAGACGGCGATCTACACCGCCTCCAAGGGCGGCGTGAGTCTGTTGACGAAGTCGCTGGCGCTCGAGCTCGCACCGTTTCTCGTGCGCGCCAACGCCGTCTGCCCCGCCGACATCATGACGCCGATGCTGCAGTACCAGGCGGACACGTACGGCGGCGGCGACACCGAGGGCTACTTCAAGCGCCTGCTCACGAGCTACGCCCAGGGCGCCAAGGCGCGCTTCATCACGCCTCAGGAGGTCGCCGAGCTCATCTTCTTTCTCGCCTCGCCGGCGGCGACGCCGATCACCGGCGCCAACATCTCCATCGACTTCGGCACCTCGGCGGGCTACGGCTACGGTTGATGCCCGGCCGCGCCGCCAGCCACGCGACCCGCAGGGCTCCGCGCCGGGGCCGGCGTGCGCCGGCCCGTCGCGCGGCGCTCGCTTCTGCCGCCCTGGTGGTGCTCGCGGTGCTCCTCGCGGCGCTGTGCGCCGCGCTCTTCGCCGCGAGCCCGGCGGCGGCGCTGTACCGGCCCGGCGACGACTGGCGGCACGTCGAAGCGGTCATCGCCAGTCTGAACAGAAGGCCCCCCTCTGAGCCGGTCGTGGTGCTGCTCGGCGGCTCAGCCGCGCGCGAGTGCCTCACGACCGAGCCCGCCTGGCGCGCGCAGATCGCCGCCTACGGTGGCGGCCGGGTGCGTGCCTTCAACCTCGGCTCGTCGAGCCAGAGTTACAAGAACGATCTCAAGATCGTCCGCGCCCTGCCGGCGGTGCCGACTCTCGTGCTCATCGGCCTCAACCTCGGCCGCTACACGTCGATCCCGCCGAAGACCGTCGCCGCTGCGCCGGTTGCCCGGGCGGGCTCGGTGTACGACTCCCATCGCTTCCACGTCGGCGACCAGCTCTCCGACGCGACCAAGCGCGGGCTCGTCGGCCAGTGGATGCGCGTCAAGTACCCTCGGTTCACGTCGCGCTACGCGGGCAACGCGGCGACGCTGCGCGAGCTCATCGCCCTCTGCCTGGAGCAGGGTTACTACCCGGTTCTCGTCGAGCTGCCGCTGAACCGGCGCGTCGTCGGGCACGCGCTTGACGCGCCGCGTGGCCGCTACCGAGTGGGCTGCCGTGCGGCTGCCCGGGCAGCCGGTGTCCCTTACGCGGACTTCAGCGGCGGCATCGGCCTCACCAGCAGTGACTTCGTCGACCTCGCTCATCTGGTCGAGCCGGGCCGGGCAAAGTACCAGGGCCGGCTCTCGCGCCTCGTCGTCGCCAAGCTCCGCCAATACGGCATGACGGGGCGGTCCTCGGCATCCACGACCACCATCGACTAAACGCAAGGGAAGGAGCGCACCACAGACCATGGCTGACAAATCGTTCGTCCACCCCTACATCCCCAACTCGGTGCCGGCCACCAAGCGGGCCATGCTCGACGAGCTCGGGCTGAACAGCGTCGAGGAGATCTACGCTGAGATCCCCGATCGGCTGCGGTTCAAAGGCACCCTCGACATCCCGCCGGCGATCCCCGCGGAGCGCGAGCTGCGCAAGCACGTGCAGGGCCTGCTCGACAAGAACACCTCGGCGGTCGACTTTCTGAACTTCTGCGGCGCCGGCTGCTGGCAGCATCACGTGCCCTCGATCGTCGACGAGGTGATCAACCGCGCCGAGTTCGTCAGCGCCTACTGCGGCGGCGACTACTCGGACCTCGGCAAGTACCTCACGCGCTTCGAGTTCAACAGCATGCTCGGTGAGCTGCTCGACTACGACGCCGTCGCCAACCCGATCTACGACTGGGGCGACGTGGCCGGGCGCGCGTTTCGCATGGCTCGGCGCATCACCGGCCGCGACAAGGTCCTCGTTCCCGCGCACATGAGCCCGATGCGCCTCATGGAGGCACGCACCCTGTGCCAGCCTGAAGCGATGGCCAACAGTACCAAGATCCGCTTCTACGAGTGGGACCGCGAGACCGGCATGGCCGACCTCGAGGATCTGAAGGCGAAGCTCGACGACTCGTATGCCGCCGTCTATTGGGAGAGCCCCGGCTACCTCGGCACCATCGAGGCAGGCGGCGCCGAGATTATCAAGATGGCTCACGAGCACGGCGCCCTCGCTATTGCGGGAGTGGACCCGGTGACGCTCGGCGTGCTCGCTCCGCCCGGCGCCCTGGGCGCCGACATCGCCTGCGGCGACATCCAGAGCCTCGGCATGCACATGCACGCCGGCGGCGGCTGCTCGGGCTTCATCGCCTTCAAGGACGACGACCCGGTGTTCGCCCAGGAGTGCCCGCTCGAGCTCTACACGGTCATGGAGACCGCGACTCCCGGCCAGTACTCGGTGGCCGAGGCCATGGCCGAGCGCACCAGCTACGGGATGCGCGACCAGGGCAAGGACTGGGTCGGCACCGCGTCCGGCCTCTGGACGATCGCCGCGGCCGTGTACATGGCGGTGATGGGCCCGCAAGGCTTCAAAGAGCTCGGCGAGACCTGCATCGCGCGCTCGCACTACGCGGCGAAGTTGCTCGGTGAGGTCCCCGGCGTGCGGATCAAGCTCTCGCCGAGCTTCTTCAAGGAGTTCGTCGTGAACTTCGACGGCACCGGCAAGAGCGTGGCCGAGGTCAACAAGGCGCTGCTCGGCCACCAGATCTTCGGTGGCAAGGACCTCAGCGCCGAGTTCCCCGAGCTCGGTCAGAGCGCGCTCTTCTGCGTCACCGAGTACTACGACCAGGCCGACATCGAGAAGCTGGCCTCGGCCGTCAAGGAGGTGACGGCATGAGCCGCGAGACGCCGCACGAGAAGGTCACGCGACTCGCCAGGCTGCGCCGCGACGGTGGCGTGCTGCGCGACTATCGCTCCCCGCGCTGGGACGAGCCCTTCATCATGGAGCAGGGCTCACCCGGCGAGCGCGGCATCTGCGTGCCGCTCGCCGAGCCCGACGTGACGGCCGCCGTTGGAGAGGCCGCGAGCTACATCCCTGAGGGGATGGCCCGAGCGGCCGCCCCCGACCTGCCCGAGATGGCGCAGTACCAGGTGCTGCGCCACTATCTGCGCTACTCGCAGATGACGCTGGGCATGGACCTCGGCAGCGACATCAGCGAGGGCACCTGCACGATGAAGTACAGCCCGAAGATGCACGAGGAGCTCATCCGCGGGCACAAGGCCGCCGACCTGCACCCATGGCAGGACGAAAGTACCATGCAGGGGCTGCTCGAGATCGTCTACGAGACCGGCCAGTACCTCAAGTCGATCAGCGGCATGGATGCCTTCACGCTGCAGCCCGGCGGCGGCTCGCATGCGGTGTACACCAACGCCTGCGTCATGCGCCGCTACTTCGAGGCCAGGGGTGAGCTCGGTCAGCGCAGCGAGATGATCACGACGATCTTCTCGCATCCGTGCGACGCCGCGACACCCATGGTCGCCGGGTTCAAGGTCATCACCGTGATGCCCGACGAGAACGGCTACCCGGATCTCGAGGCCTTCAAGGCCGCCGTGTCCGAGAAGACCGTGGGCTGCATGATCACCAACCCCGAAGACACCGGCATCTACAACCCGCAGATCGACAAGTACGTCGAGATCCTGCACGCCGCCGGCGCCCTGGCGTTCACCGACCAGGCCAACGCCAACGGCATCCTCGGCTTCGCCCGGGCGCGCGACGCCGGGTTCGACGCCTGTCACTTCAACCTGCACAAGACGTTCAGCAGCCCGCACGGCTGCGAAGGCCCGGCGACCGGCGCCTACCTGTGCACCGACGAATTGGCGCCGTACCTGCCGGTGCCCATGGTCACCAAGGTCGGGGGCGCCTACCACCTCGACTACGACCGCCCCGAGAGCATCGGCCGCGTGCGCGGCTTTCTCGGCAACTGGATGGGCGTCATCCGCGCCTACGCCTGGATCCGCAGCATGGGCCCCGAGGGCCTCAAGGAGGTCGCCGAGATCAGCGTCCTCAACAACAACTACCTCGACAACCTGCTGATGGCGATCGAGGGCGTCAGCCGGCCGTATGCCGAAGGCCACCGCCGGCTCGACCAGGTGCGCTACAGCCTGGAGAAGCTCAAAGAGGACACCGGCGTCGGTACCGAGGCCCTGCGCGACCGCTTCGTCGACTTCGGTATCCAGAGCTTCTGGATGAGCCACCATCCGTGGGTGGTGCCGGAGCCGTTCACACCGGAGCCCTGCGAGACCTACAGCCGCGACGACCTCGACGAGTGGGCCGCGGCTCTCAAGAAGGGCGTCGACGAGGCCTACGCCGACCCGCAGTTCGTACTCGACGCGCCGCATGCCCAGCCTATCGACCAGATGCGGCGCACCGAGGCCATGGAGGAGCCCGACCAGTGGGCCTTCACGTGGCGCAAGTACAAGAAGAAGTTCCTCACGCAGAAGTAGACGGACGAGGGACCCGCGGGCGGGCCGGCGCGTCGTGCTGACGCCGGCCCGCCCGCCGTGCCGTCGGCGGGCTCACGGCTCGGCTCGGGCCGCCGGCTCCGCTATGATGTCGGCGTTCGGCCGCGCGCCGCAGGCGCCCGCCTCCGGCTCCGCCCACGACGAAAGGCGAACCAGTGCCTCAGCCCGCCAAACCCGGTATCCGCCTCGGCCAGGCGGCCGGACTCACCGTCTTTCTCGTCACGGCCGCTCTGCTCACCTCGCTCCTCATCACGCGGGTCCTGGCCGGGCTCGGCAGTCTCCAGGCCGCCGCGCTCGCCTTCTCCACCTTCGCCGCTGCGGTCGCCTGCATCACCATGCTGATCGACGCGGCCGACCTCTGGCTCCGCGGCCGTCGCATGACGGCGTACAGCGTCAAGATGTTCCGCTCGCTGGTGTTCATCGCCGTCCTTGGAGCTCTGGCGACCAGCTTGCTCGGGGGCAACACGGGGCTGGTGATCCTCCTCGCACCCTCGCTGATCATCTACTTCTTCATCGTGCGCGGCAGCAGCCGTCGTCGGGGCAGCGCCCCGCGAGAAGTCGCGGGCGGGTCGCGGACCGCGGGCATCAGCCGGGGTACCTCGCCCAAGTCGCGGCAGCGGAAGGGCGGCAAGAAGCACCGATGATGGCGGCGCGAAACACGTCGTCGTGAGCGCGGTGTCGTGAAGAAGCTCGGTGTGATCGTGAACCCGGTCGCCGGAGTCGGCGGCCGCGTCGGCCTCAAGGGTAGCGACGGCGCCGACATCCTGCGCGCGGCGCTCGAGCGGGGGGCCGTGGGGGGGCCGGCGCGCCGCCGCCCCGCGCACCCACCCCCCCCCCCCCCCCCCCC
>JBBQFA010000140.1:0-6849 GCA_038321515.1 Thermoleophilia bacterium
TGACGAACGCCCGTGGCGGGAGCGCGAGGAAATCCGCGACCTGGGCGATCGTCTTGGCCCCGAACGTCGGTACGACAGCATCGACGGTGAGCGCCATGGGCCGGGCGTCGCCGATCACGGACTCGGCGCCCGAATCGACTGTGGTCTGGATCTCGCTGTGCGAAGGCTCACGATCGGCGCCGGCGACGGCGGTCTCGACATTGGAGGCGTAGCCGCACTCGCGGCAGAAGACGATCTCGTCCTCGCCGGCGTCGGCGTAGGCCATGTACTCGTGGCTCACGGCGCCGCCCATCATGCCCGAGTCGCCCTCGACCATCATGCAGTCCAGGCCGCAGCGCGCGAAGATGCGATCATAGGCGCCGATGTGCAGGCGATAACTCTCCTGCAGAGCCTCGTCGCTCACGTCGAGGCTGTAGGAGTCCTTCATGATGAACTCGCGCGTGCGCAGGATGCCACTCTTGGGTCGGGCCTCGTCGCGCTCTTTGGTCTGGAAGTGGTACCAGTACTGCGGCAGCTGCTTGTAGCTGCGGATCTCGCGCGCCGCCAGCCAGGTGACGACCTCCTCGTGGGTCATCGCCAGCACCATGTCGGCGCCCTTGCGGTCTTTGAGGCGGAACATCTCGCCGCCGATGGCGGACCAGCGGCCCGACTCCTGCCAGATCTCGGCCGGCTGCAGCACGGGCATGAGCATCTCCTGGCAGCCGATCGCATCGAGCTCCTCACGGATGATCTGCTCGATCTTCTGCATCACGCGCCAGCCGGCCGGCAGGTACACGTAGATGCCGGCGGCGAGCTGGCGCACGAGGCCGGCGCGGACCATCAGCCTGTGGCTGACGGCCTCCGCGCCGGCCGGATCCTCTTTAACCGTTGGCAAAAGCAGCTGACTGACGCGCATGGGCACCTCTGTGGTGAGGGTCTGACCGGGGCGAGAATGATATCACCCCCGGGCACACCTCATCCTTGAGGGTAAGTACGAGACGTGGGTATACTGGGAGATGTCAGGGTCGTTGCTGAAGCGCGGCGACCGTAGAACGAGGGGCCGAACTACTGGTACCTGTACGAGAAGTCTTGCTGCGCGGAGACATGCGCTCACACCGCAGCGCCGCGAACGTCCCAGCCGAGCCGTCGCCGGTGCGTATCGTCGCGGTCGGCGACGCTCTTGCTGCCAGCACTTTTGCGGCCAAGCTTGCGCAGCGCGACGGGTCGCGAACGTACGAGCTCGTCGCCGTCGTGCCCGTCGAGCAGATCGGCGGCCTCGAGTGGATCGTCGCTCGCGAGCGCGCGGAGTCGGTCGTCATCCTCGACCACGAGTGTTCGGACGAGCAGTTGCTGCCCCTGCTCGACATCGCCCGTCACAGCCGCGTGCGGCTGCAGGTCTCCGCCGAGTACCTCGGGGATGACCCGGTCTGCCTGCTGCCCGGTGCTGCGAGGCCCGTGTTCGCGGTGCTGCCGTCGCACCTGCGCCGCGGCAGCTACCTCGTCAAACGGGCCTTTGACATCGCCGCCGCCGCGCTCCTCCTCGTGCTTCTGGCGCCCTTTTTCGCGATCATCGCCCTGCTGAACAAGCTCGGCTCGTCCGGCTCGGTCTTCTACGTGAGCGTGCGCATTGGCGTCTGCGAGCGGCCGTTTCGCTGTCTCAAGTTCCGCACGATGTGCCGGGATGCCGACATCCAGCAGGAGGAACTCGAGAGCCGCAACGAGGCCGACGGGTGCCTGTTCAAGATCGCCGACGACCCGCGCGTGACTCGATTGGGGCGCTTGCTGCGTCGCACCTCGCTCGACGAGCTCCCGCAACTCGTGAACGTCCTGCGCGGGCAGATGAGTCTCGTCGGCCCCCGGCCGCTGCCGCTTCGCGACGTGGAGCGCATGGAGCACCGTTACAAGCTTCGCCATGCGGTGCTGCCCGGCATGACTGGGCTCTGGCAGGTCAGCGGCCGCAGCCTCCTCGCGGCATCGGATATGATGGAGTTCGATCTCGAGTACATCCGCACCTGGTCGCTGCGCGCCGATGTCAGCATCCTCGTGCGGACTCTGGGTGTTGTCCTGCGACGAAAGGGCGCCTACTGATGAAACGATCGGTCGTGACCGGCGGCGCCGGCTTTCTCGGCTCGCACCTCTGCGAGCGCCTGCTCACCGAGGGGCACGAGGTCGTGTGCCTCGACAACCTCGATACCGGCTCTCTGCAGAACATCGAACACATCCGCGACCAGGCCTTTGACTTTCGCAACGTCGACGTCATCGACTTCATCGACATCTCCGGCCCTGTCGACTACATCTTCCATCTCGCCAGCCCCGCCTCCCCCATCGACTACCTGCGGCTGCCACTGCACACGCTCAAGGTGGGCTCGTACGGCGCGCACCATGCGCTCGGGCTCGCCAAGTTCAAGCGCGCTCGGCTCATACTCGCCTCCACCTCCGAGGTGTACGGCGACCCGACCGTCCACCCGCAGCCCGAGACCTACTGGGGCAACGTGAACCCATTGGGGCCGCGCGGCGTGTACGACGAGGCCAAGCGGTACTCGGAGGCTCTGGCGATGGCCTATCACCGCCAGCAGGGCGTCGACACGGCCATCGCGCGCATCTTCAACACCTACGGGCCGCGGATGCGGCCCAACGACGGGCGCGCCGTACCGACCTTCATGCGCCAGGCGATGGGGGGCAAGCCGCTCACCGTGTTCGGCGACGGCTCCCAAACGCGGTCGTTCTGCTACGTCGACGACCTCATCGAGGGCCTGCTGCGACTCGCCTTCAATCACGAGCACACGCCGGTCAACCTCGGTAACCCCGCGGAGCTCTCGTTGCTGCGGCTGGCCGAGGAGATCCTCGCGCTTACGGGGTCGGCCAGCCAGATCGTCCACGAGGCCCTGCCGATAGACGACCCCAAGGTGCGCTGCCCCGACATCGCCAAAGCGACGCGGCTGTTCGACTGGCGCCCCAAGGTCGACCTGCGCGAGGGCCTGCGCCGCGTGTGGGGCTACGAGCTCAGCACGCAGAGCCACTCGATAACAGGCCTCGGCGGCGACGTGCTCGAGAAGATGGTACGGGCGCAGCCGGAGAGCGAAGCCGGCCCGGCTCACTGAGCCCTGCCGCTACTACCCCGTCGCGCCACCTACCGCCTGGCGAAGGCGTACCAGCTCGGCTTGCGCACGCCCTTGTAGGTGCGCACGCCCATGTAGATCCCATTGTCGCTATTGGCCTTGCCCGAGGGATTCCAGTCGTCGACCAGGAACCACAGCAGCGCCTTGACCTGCGGGTAGTGGGCCGCAGTGAACGAGAAGGACCGGCGTAGGTACCGCGCCTGGACGGCAGGCGAGACCGTGACGCCGAACCACTTGCTGTACTGCGAGTTGTAGCCGTACTCGGTGATGTAAAAGGGCTTGCCTGGGAACAGCTTTGTCAGCTGGCCGAGGTTGCCGAGCGTGACGCAGCGAGAGGGGTTGTTCGGCGTCTGCCCCGGCGCGATGCGGGTGGAGCCTCCGGGTGTGTACGGGTGGTGTGAGTACGCGTCCATGTACCGAGCCGCCCCGTGAGCCTTGAGATACCGCGCAAACGCCTGCGGCGGCGTGCTCTGCTTGTCGCCCCGGCCGCGTGGCGACGTAGCGCCGGCGATGACGACGGCGCTCCTCGAGCCGGCACTGACTCCGTCGTGCCACGCCTTGAGCATGGTCATGTAGGTGCGCCCGCCACCGTTGGTCGCGCTCGCCGGCGCCTGCGGGTAAAGGTAGGTGCCCAGGTTGGGCTCGTTCCAGCACTCGAAGTAGCGCGCCTTGCCTGCGTACCGCTTCGCGAGGAACTTACCGAGGGCCTTGAACTGCCCCTTGACCGTGAGGTTCGCCATGTTGGGTGCGTAGAAGGGGTAGTAGACGCCCTTCTTGTAGCTGGGCGGAGGAGCCTTCCAGAGCGCCCTGTCGCTGGCCCACTTGGGGGTCTCGAACGGCGTGAGGATGATGGCGATACCGGCAGCGTGCAGCTGCTCGACGATCGTGTCGAGCTGCGCCACGTAGGCGTCGGCGTAGCCGTCCTTGTCGGCGTCGGCGGCGTTGGCGGCCCTGGGCGCCGCAGGCTGCATCGCCGCCCAGTGCACCTGGACGCGAGTCCAGGTGGCACGCAGCTTCTTGGGGCCCATCTCGGCCACGAGTGCCGGCACTTTCGGGAGGTCAACGATTGACTGCTCGAGACGGTAGTCGATGATGCCGCGGCCGAGCGGCTGCGCCTGGGCCGTGGCGCCGGGCAGCGGCGCGACAAGGATGAAGGCCAGACCGGCGATGGCGCAGGCCACGCCGGCCACAACGCCGCCGAGCAGAAGAGCAACGCCGCGGCGCGCAGGCCGTGGCGCGGCGTGAGTGTCTTGGTCGATCAAGGGTAGCCTCCGAATCCTCATGTAACCGCAGGTGAGTATACATCCGCCTGCGTGACGTCTTGTCCCAGCAGCTTGGCGATCACATCACCGACCGCGGTAGCGATGGCGGCATGGCCGGCGTTGTTCGGGTGCCAGCCGTCCGAGACTCCCACATACGTCGCCACACCTTTCGGCATGCTGTTCGCGAAGTTGTCCTTGATCGCCGCGATGCTGACGAAGTGACGGCCGTAGTCGGCGGCGACGACGGCGATGCGCGCGTCGTAGGGCCGGCGCGCCGGCGCCACCCCCCAGACGCTGAGAAAGATGAGGCGGCAGGCGGCATTGCCCGCCCGCGCCGCCTCGGCGACAGTACGCAGGTTTGCCTCAAGGTCCGCCGGGGGCCCGGGCACGCCGCCGGGGTTGCCCGTGACATCATTAGTGCCCATCTCCACTACCACGATGTCGCCCGCCGCCGCGGTGATGCTGGCGGGGTCTACGTCCTCGCTGCGCCAGCCATAGAGACCGATAAGCTCGGAGCTGCAGACGAACCGCGCCCTCACCAGACCACGAAAGCTGGACGCCTCCGTGGTGGCAAAGTAGCCCGCGGCGATCGAGTCTCCGATGAAGACGACTTTGGGGACGGCGGGCAGGGATGGCCCAGGGACGAACCAGGTCCTGCACGTGCGCACCTGGCCCCTCCAGGCGCACCGCACGGTCACCGACACCCTGAAGCCGCTTGGTCCGCTGCCGACGTTGCGCGTGTGTCGAGCGACTCCGGCGGCGTTGGTGTACGTACGGGCCGTCGGCGACGCTGCCTGCTCGTGCCAGGTAAAGACACACCTCACTCCCTTGATCGCCCGGCCGCGCTGGTCTATCGCCTTGACCCGCGGCGTCACGTTCGCATACGGCTCCACGGCATGCGAGGGGAGCGCGACTCTCACGTGCAACTGCCGGAGAGCCGCGTTGGTGCGAACGGTCGCACCGGCGCTCTCGCAGACGCCGCGCCAGGAGACACGATACAGCCACTTGCCGCCAGCCTGCGTCACCCGGAAGCGGTAGGAACCGTCGGCCCCCGTGGGGGCCCGCGCCATTGTCTGCCACCTGGTCCGGGTGAGTCGGCGGCGCTGAAGCACGATCTTCTTGCCGGCCAAAGCGCCGAGGGCGCGATTGGTGAGGAGGCCGGAGACGACGAACGTGGCCGACTTACGGACCGCTCGTGGTGCCTTGAGTGACAGCGTGTTGCCCCCCGCGAACGCGAACCAGCCGGGCTTGCGGGTGCCGTCGAGCCTGCTCAAGCCCATATAGGCGCCGGGCCGGTCGACCTCGGGGCCCAGGTCCTGGACCATGAACCACAGGAGCGCCTTGACCTGTGGGTATCGGTGGCCCACCAGCTTGCACGCCTGGCGCAGGTAGAGCGCCTGTGTGGTCTCCGTGACGGGCAGGCCGATGAACGCCGGCGACTCCGTGCCGTAGCCGAACTCGGTGAGGTAGAAGTCCTTCTTCGGGAACAGCTTGAGCAGCGTGCCGAGGTTGGCCAGCCAGACCGTGCGCCGAGAGTCGGGGGGCATCTGATTCGGAGCGCCCCAGCAGTACGGGTGATGCGAATAGGCGTCAAAGTACCGCCCGGCCCGGTGGTCGTGCAAATACTTGGCGAAGGTGCGCGGCGAGGTACTGTACTCGTCGTCGGCGCCGCGCGGGGACGTGGCTCCCGCCATGACGACGGCCCTGCTGTTGGCGCTCTTCACCCCGTCGTAAAAGGCGTGCAGCATCTTCATGTACACGCGGAGCCCAAAATAGCGGTCACCGGGGCGGCTCTGCGGGTAGAAGGTGCCGCCGGTGTTTGGCTCGTTCCAACACTCAAAGTACCGGGCAGCGCCATTAAAGCTGCTCGCCAAAAACGCCCCGAGCTTGCCGAACTCAGCCAGCACCTCAGGATCGCCGACGTCCATCGCGAGGCTCGGCGAGTAGCCCGGGCTCCACAGATCCTGGTCGCTCGCCCAAGCCGGCACTTCGGTCGGCGTCAAGATCACCTTCACGTGGTTCGCCCGCAACTCGCCGACGGTCTTGCTCAGCTCGCGGACGTAGCTGTCGGTGTAGCCGTCGCCATCCGCGTCTTCCGGGTACGAGACGCCGGGCGCGTACGGCTGGATCCTCC
The DNA here is from genome assembly GCA_038321515.1 of Thermoleophilia bacterium. Classification (GTDB taxonomy): domain Bacteria; phylum Actinomycetota; class Thermoleophilia; order UBA2241; family UBA2241; genus CAIXSE01. Next base: position 6,495 of record JBBQFA010000140.1, read on the forward strand.
ACCAGTACACCACGATACGCGTCCATCTGGCGCGCAGACGGTCGGCGCCGATCTCCTTGGCCAGGGCGGGAATCTGCGAGAGATCGACTTCGGCACGCGTCTCGAGGCGATTATCGACGATGCCCCGCCCGACAGCTCGTGCCTCCGCCGTGGAGCCGAGCAGCGGGACGACAAGTACGAGGGCGAGGCCGGCGAGCGCGCAGGCAACGCCGGTCAGCACGCCGACTAGGAGGCGCATGGCGCCGTGGCCGCACGTTTGTGCTGTTGGTAGCACGTGGCCGTCACTCATATGCCGGCCCCTCCACTACGGAGTGCGAATCTTCTTCTGGGCGCTCTCGCAGACGCCGTCCCAGAC
>JBBQFA010000141.1:0-6841 GCA_038321515.1 Thermoleophilia bacterium
TGGTAGGTCTTGGTGAGCACGTTCTTGGGCCGCGGCAGTCGCAGCGGCGGCAGGTCGATGAGCAGGTCGGTCGACGTGCCCGGAAGGTAGCGGGCCATGGCCAGGCCGATCAGCCCGAAGACCACGACCATGATCGCGACGTAGGCCAGGGCGATCGTGCCTCCACCGGCCGCGGCCAGCAACGCGATCACGACGCCCAGTTGGGCCGAGCACGGGATCGCGAAGGCCATGAGCGCGGTGGCGATGCGCCGCTCCCGTTCACTGCCGAGGATGCGCGTCGTCATGGTCGCCATCGTGATGCAGCCGAACCCAAGGATCATCGGGATGATCGCGCGCCCGTTCAGGCCGATCGTCGTCATGAGTCGGTCGGAGAGCGCGGCGATCCGCGGCAGATAGCCCGAGTCTTCCAGGGTCGACATCAGCAGGTAGAAGGCGATCACGAGCGGCAGCAAGAGCCCGAAGATGTACGTCACCGTCATGGTCACCACGCCGAAGTCGCCGGCGAGGATCTGGTAGACGAGACCGGAATCGCCGGCGAAGCGCTCGATGATGCTGCGAAGGAACGGCTCGACGTGACCCTGCATGACGGTGCCCTCGGTGAAGCCTACGACCGTCCCGGCCACGAACACCCCGATGATCTCGTACAGGAGATAGAGGGTGACAGCGAGGACGGGAATGCCGATCAGCGGTCGGATCAGGGCGTGGCCGAGCCGGGTGCGCAGGTCGGGGCCGCCGCTGGGCCGGCCGACCACCTTGGCGATGATGTCGTTCACGCGACGGCGTCTGTCTTGATAGACGTCGTCTCTCTGGCCGTCGAGTTGCACACCAGTGCGTTCCGACACGTAGGGATCGCCCTCGAGCACGAGAAGAGCCGCCGGGCGCGTGTCGACCTGGCCGAGAATCGCGGTCAGGCGGTCCTGCAAGTCCGGGTCTGAGCGGCCGGGTCGCGCCGCGGCGAGGGCCGCGCGGACGTCATCGAAGCCCCGGCGGTGGACGGCGACCGTGGGGACCACCGGAACATCGAGCAAGCGCGAGAGCTCATCGGCGTCGACGGTCACTCCTTTCGCCTCCGCTTCATCCACCATGTTGAGTGCGACGACCACCGGGATGCCCATGTCGATGACTTGCTGAGTCAGGAAGAGGTCGCGCTCGAGGTGCACCGCGTCCACGACGTTGACGATGACGTCCGCCTCCATGACGATGTCGCGCGCCACCGTCTCCTCGTCGTTGAAGGACGAGACCCCGTAGATGCCGGGAGTGTCCATGACGACGTCGTCGCCCATGCGTCCGCTAGAGACGGCCACGGTGGTGCCGGGGTAGTTCGAGACGTCGACGTAGAGACCGGTGAAGGCGTTGAAGAAGAGGGACTTGCCGACGTTGGGGTTGCCGACGAGGACGATCTTGCGGGCCCCGGCGGGCGCGATGACGGTGCCGCCGCCGGAGCAGCAGGGGGCGGTCGCCGTGGCGCTCACCCGGCCGCTACGTTCTCGATGAGGATGCGCTGCGCCAGCTTACGCCCCAGACAGATCTCTTGCTGACAGTGGCGCACGAGCACCGGCCCGAGAGGGAGGGTCTCGGCTGAGTCGACGACCGTCCCCACGCCGATGCCGAACCGGACGCACTGGGCGCGCGCGCGGTCGTCGTCGATCTCGAGGATCCTGATCGGTCTGCCGGGCCGCGCGTCGAGGAGGGTCATTTGCGATCCTTGCGCAGAGGTACTACGAACGGGAGTAATTAGGAACACCTAATCTTCGTCAGTAGGATAGCCGTCGAGGGCAAGACCGTCAACTGATGCTGCGGCGGTTTGAGTGCGGCCGTCGCTCGCTCCGCTCGCCCACACATCGTCTTCACATCGGTCCCCTACCCTCGCCCGACCCTGCAGGCTTGGGATCAAGCATCTGGCTGCGTCGCTGGCGGCGGGGCGGCGGGCGAAGCAAGGCCCGCCGCCTTGACAAGGCCTTCATCCCACTTACACACGGGGGTTCTACACTCCGTCTCGGCATCCCGCGGACGGGGAACGACGGCAGCGTCCATGCGTGGTGCCTGACCGAGCGCCAAGACCCTATTGTCAAGGAGTTCTCACGTGTATCCGATCCTGCTGCACGTTGGTGATTTCACGTTGTACTCGTACGGTGCGTTCGTGGCCCTGGCGTTCATCGCCGGCGGCATCGCGGCATCTCGGCTGCTCAGGCGTCTCGGGTTCGACCCGGGTCTGGGGATCAGTCTGGCCGTGGCGGCCGCGGTCGGCGGGTTCGTGGGCGCCCGTGTCTACTGGCTGGCGGAGCACTGGAGTGAGGTTCGGCCTGACGTCCTGCACCATGCGCTGGCCGGAGCCGGATTCACGTGGTACGGCGGCCTGCTCGGGGGAGCGGCCGCGGTGATCGGTGTGGCCTTGTTCAAGCGCTTGTCCCTCGGCCTCGCCGCCAACGTCATGGCGCCGGCGGTCGCGCTCGGCTACGCTGTCGGCCGCATCGCCTGTCAGTTCGCCGGCGACGGCACCTACGGCCGGCCCAGCGACCTCCCGTGGGCGATGAGCTATCCCCGCGGCGCGATGCCGACCACCGTCCGCGTGCAGCCCACGCCCGTGTACGAGACGCTCAGCATGCTGGTCGTGTTCCTGATCCTCTACCGGCTGGCGCGCAGGCCGCAGCCGGGCTGGTACGTTTTCGCCTGGTTCCTCGTGCTCTCCGGAGTGGAGCGCTTCGCGATCGAGTTTCTGCGCCGGAACCCCGTCTTCGCAGCCGGCCTCACGCCTCCGCAATGGTTTGCGCTGGCCGGCGTGATCCTCGGTGGCGTCATGCTGGTCGTCATACGTGCGCGCCAGACAAGACTCGGGGCGGAGGTCGCGCGGTCGATGGGCTGATCCCGTCCGCCCCGGGCCGGATTCTTCATCCCGCCTTCATTCGGACCCGCTATGGTCCCACCTCCCGTACGTCCAACAAGGAGTCGACAACGTGAGACACATACGACGCGCGGCACGTACAGGCATAGTCCTCGCCGCCATCGTTCTCCTGCTGATCGCGGCGGGCTCTGCTTCGGCCTCTCCCGTGGCGGACAAGAAGGCTCGTCTGCGCGAGGTGCAGGCCAGGCTTGAGACGATCCGCACGCAGGTCACGGTGGCTGTTGAGCGCTACAACCAGGCAGTCTCAAGACTGGACTCGACGCGGGGCAAGATCCAGCAGAACCAGCGGCGTCTGACGGCGGCGCAGCAGAACCTCGAGCTCGCCAACCGCCAGCTGGCTGCGCGCGCGCAAGACATCTACAAGACGCCCGAGACGGGCTTTGCGGACATCGTCTTCTCGGCGCGCAGCTTCGACGATCTGGTCGCCCAGTTCGACCTCATGCAGCGGCTGGGCAACAGCGACGTCGACCTCGTGCGGTCTGTGGCCGCCTACGAGCGGGACATCAAGGACAGGCGCGTCGAGCTCAAGGCCGATGAGGCGACGGCGGTCACCCTTCTGGCGGAGACGCAGACGAACAAGAGCGCGATCCTCACGACCGAGGCCCGGATGAACAGCCTCGAGAGTGGCCTGCAGGCCGACATCAAGGCGGCCTTGGCCGCGCAGGCCGCCGCCGCCCGCGCCGCCGCCCGTGCCGCCACCCGCGCCGCCACCCAGCAGGCTGCCGCCGCGGCCAGCAGCGCCAGCGGCCTCGACGGGCGCACCACCGGCGGGCCGTCCCTGCCCGATCCGGGCGGACCCGGTCATCCGGAGGTCGTCGCCATCGCGCAGCGCTACCTCGGCATCCCGTACGTGTGGGGCGGCGCCAGCCCGAAGGGCGGCTTTGACTGCTCCGGTCTGACCATGTACGTCTACGCCCAGATCGGGATCTCGATGGCCCATGGCGCGACCCTGCAGCAGCAGGCGAGCAAGCCAGTACCTCTCAATGCGCTGCTGCCGGGCGACCTCGTGTTCTACGGCAACGCCAGCTTCAGCTCGCACGTGGCGATCTACGCCGGTGGCGGCCAGGTGATCGAGGCGCCGTATACCGGCGCGGTGGTCAGCTACGACGCCGTCGGCAGCGCCTGGATCGGCGGGCGCTTCTAGCCGCGCCGGCGCCATCGACGCCGAGCCGGAGGACGCGCTATGGCGCCCACGGGGTATGCAGGGGGGAGCGAAGGTGGAGGAGCCGCATGAGCGACAACAACAAGATCGTCGTGATCGACGATGAGCCCTCGGTCCGAGAGGTAGTGCAGGCGTACCTCGAGAAGGACGGCTTTCGCGTGCATGTCGCCGACAACGGCTCGGACGGGCTGGCGCTCGCCGAGCGCATCCAGCCCGCCCTGATCGTCCTCGATCTCATGCTCCCCGATATCTCGGGGGAGGAGATCTGCAGCGAGATCCGCAGCCGCTCGGACGTACCCATCCTCATGCTCACCGCCAAGGCGAGCGAAGAGGAGCGCGTCGCCGGGCTGGTCTCGGGCGCCGACGACTACCTCGTCAAGCCGTTCAGCCCCCGGGAGCTCGTCGCCCGCGTGCGGGCTGTGCTGCGCCGCACGCAGGGCGTCGAGACGCCGCTCGTCGAGACGCTGAAGTTCGACGGCGGCCGGCTCGAGATCGACACGGTGCAGCACGTCGTGCGGCGCGACGGCGCCTCGATCGACCTGACGCCGCACGAGTTCAAGCTCCTCCTGACGCTGGCGCGCTACCCCGGGCGGGTCTACTCGCGGTTCGAGCTCATCAACCGCGTACAGGGCGACGACTATGAGGGCGACGAGCGGACGATCGATGTGCACGTGAAGAACCTGCGCAAGAAGATCGAGGCGGACCCCGCGCGACCGCGGTATGTCGAGACGGTCACGGGAATGGGCTACAGGCTCGCCAAGCTGTGAGCGGACGCCTTCACTGGGGGTTGCGTGGCCGTCTCGTGCTGGCGTTCATCCTGGTCGCGCTGCTCGGTACGTTGCTGGCGACGGTGTACACGAGCCTCACCCTTGACGCGCACGTCTCCGCTGCGGCCCGTGCGCGTCTGAGCCGCGCGGCGACCCACTTCGGCGATGTGGCGGCCGTGCTCTCGACTGACGGCGCCTGGGCGCCGGAGGATGTCGCCACGCTCCACCACCTGACGCAGATCGACTCGCTCGCGGCCAGACTCGTCGACGCGAGCGGACAGATCGTCTTCACGCAGCCGGCGTCGGCTGCGGTCGAACTCGGGGCCTCCGCCTACGCACCCGTCGTGGTCGACGGCCGCGAGATCGGCCGTGTCACCGTGAGCCCGGGTGACGGCCGCCTGCTCACGGCAGAGGAGCTGCAACTGCGCAGCGACCTCAGCCGCATACAGGTGGTCGCCGGGGTGGCCTCGGCTGCGATTGCGCTCGTCGTAGCGCTGTACCTGGCGCTCACGCTGTCGCGACCGCTGCGCAGCATCCGTAGCGGCGCCGAAGCGATGAGCGCCGGTGATCTCGCGACGCTGGTGCCGGAGGCCGGCGACGACGAGATCCGATCCGTTGCTCGCGCCTTGAACCGGCTGGCCGAGACCCTGCAGCTCGAGGAGGGACTACGCAAGGAGAGCGTCGCCGACCTGGCGCACGAACTGCGCACGCCGGTGATGGGGCTGCTGGGACGCATCGAGGCAGCCCAGGACAGCGTCTTCGAAGACGAGGCGGCGAACCTTGCCGCCATGCACGCCGAGGCGCTTCGCCTGACGCGCCTGCTCGACGACCTCTCGGCCCTGGCCGACGCGGAGCGCCCGGGTCTCCTCCTCACGAGCGAGCCGGTCGATCTTGCCGCCGTCGTCGCGGACCAGGTCGCGGCGTTCGCCGACCGGTTCGTCGACAAGGGCATCGAGCTGTCCAGCGACCTCGCATCGACGACTGTCAGCGGTGACCGGCGGCGGCTCGAGCAGATCGTCGTCAACCTCCTCTCCAACGCCCTCAAATACACCGAAGCCGGCGGCCGGGTGGACGTCACCGTTCGGCAAGCCGGTGACGAGGTGGTTCTGGACGTCGCGGACACCGGAATCGGCATCGCCGCGGACGATGTGCCGCGCGTGTTCACGCGCTTCTGGCGTGGCGAGAAGTCGCGCTCTCGCGCCACGGGCGGCGCCGGCATCGGCCTCTCGATCGTCCAGGCGCTGGTCGGCGCGCATGGCGGGCGGATCACGGTCGAGAGCGAAGCGGGCGTCGGGTCGGTGTTCCGTGTGTTCTTGCCCGCCGTCGGTCCGCAACGCCTTCATTGAGACGACAGACTCTTCACGCCGTCTTCATGACCTCTGGGCATACTTGAGGTACGAAGCAAACGGTTTTCGTTGCTGAATCGGCAAAGGTGGCGCGAGGAGGAACAGGAAATGGGCTTCAACGACATGATGTCAGGCTGGGGTGGTGGCTGGGTCAGCTGGACGATGTACCTCGGCATGATCGCCTTCTGGGTCGGCGTGGTGGCTCTCATCGTCTGGGGGCTTCGAGGTGCGATCGGCTCGGGCTCTGCGCTCGCGGTGGCGCAACTGCCCCCCCAAGAGAGCGCCGGCGAAGTGCTGAAGCGGCGCTACGCCGCCGGCGAGATCGACGCCGCGGAGTTCGAGCAGAAGCGCCGCGACCTGTTCTGATCCGCGCCGTTCTTCAACGGCGCCGGTCGTTCTCGTCGGGCGGTATGCTCGTCCAGACGGTAGCGACCAGGACGGGGTGATCCGGGGAGATGAGGCATGTCGCTCGGCCGATGAGATCGACGGGGGCAGGTGCGCGCAGCAGCCCGCCGCCCTCCGGCCGCGTTGTCCGGCCTGTCCGCAGAGATCTCTTGGTCGCCGGAGTGGCGCTCGCCCTCGCCGCCCTCGCAGCTCTGGTCGTCGTCGCGTGTGCGGGGCAGCAGTCGGGCGGCTCCGCGGCCTCTCGCGGTGAGGCCATCTT
>JBBQFA010000142.1:0-6800 GCA_038321515.1 Thermoleophilia bacterium
GGCGTGCCCCGCCGACGCCATCGACTTCGAGCAGATGGCCTGGGACGAGGAGATCACCGTCGGCGCCGTGATCCTGGCGACAGGTCACCAAGAGTTCGACGCCACACGCAAGCTGCCGCTGGGCTACGGCCGCTTCCCGAATGTGCTGACGCAGAGCCAGCTCGCCCGGCTGCTGTCGGCCTCCGGGCCGACCGCGGGCGAGCTCAAGCGCCCGTCCGACGGCCAGGTGCCCAAGCGCATCTTCATGCTCCAGTGCGTCGGCTCGCGCGACTGCACCAGCAGCGGCAACGAGCACTGCTCGGCGATCTGCTGCCTGTTCGCCACGCTGCACAGTTCGCTGATCAAGCAGCACCACCCGGATGCCGAGATCACCATCGGTTACACCGACATGCGCACGCCAGGCAAGGCTCACGAAGAGTACTACCGGCTCGTGCAGGAGCGCGGCGTGCGCTACGTGCGTGGCCGCGTCGGCGAGATCCTTGAAGAGCTGGACGGCTCGCTGACGGTGCGTATGGAGAACACGATGACCGGCAGCAAGAGCGAGGAGCAGTACGACCTCGTCGTGCTCTCAGCCGGCCTCGAGGGCTCCAAGGGCACGCAGGAGATCGCCCGTGTGGCCGGCGTGCAGACCGCCGCCGCGGGCTTCATCCGCGAGTTCCACCCGAAGCTCGCTCCGGTCGACACGCAACGCACCGGCATGTTCCTCTGCGGCACCGCCCAGGGCCCCAAGTCGATCCCCGACTCGATCGCCCAGGCCAAAGCCGCGGCAGCCCGTGCGATGAGCATGCTCAGCACGGGCTTCGCGATGACGCCGGCGCAGGTGGCCGCCAGCGACGTGGAGGTCTGCATCGGCTGCGGCGTCTGCGAGACGTCCTGCCCACAGACGGCGATCGTCCTGACGCTTGGCGCCGACGCGCACTCCGTGGTGAACCCCAACATCTGCCGCGGCTGCGGCATCTGCGCCGCGGAGTGCCCGACCGGGGCGATCCAGCTCGGCGGGTTCAGCGACGAGGAAGTCCTGGCGGAGGCGACGGTCTGATGGCGGTGGCCACCAGTGCGCCGGCCGCCGGCACGACCGCCGCACCTGCGGCCGGCACCGCTCTCGGGTCGGCCGCCGCACACGCGATCGCCGACCGCAAGATCGTCGCCTTCTGCTGTCGCGAGTGCGCCTACGCGGCAGCCGACGCGAGCGCCAACGCGCGCACGCCGCTGCCGCCGACGGTGCGCCTCGTGCTCATGCCCTGCACCGGCCGCGTCAGCCCGCTGCACCTGCTGAGCGCGCTGGCCGAAGGCGCCGACGGCGTCATGGTCGCCGGCTGCCTGCTCGGCCAGTGCCACTACCGCGAGGGCAACTTCAACGCCGTGGACCGAGTCGCGTTCGTGCAGCGACTCCTCAAGAGCGTCGGCGTCGAGCCCGAGCGTTGTCAGATGTTCACGATGAGCGCCGGCGAGCCGCCCAAGTTCGTCGCCGCCGTGCGCGAGATGGACCGCGTCATCTGCGGCCTCCCGCCGCTGCCTCGGTCGAGCGCAGGCGACGCGGCGGGGATGCCACTCGCCATCACGGCCGGCGTGAAGGGGGTTGCCTGATGCCGCTCACCCAGCGCGGACGCGCGATCCTGAGTCGCGTGCCGGGAGGCACGCTGCAGAGCACCGTCGGCGTGGGCTGCGAGATCGTCCGCCACGAGGAGCTCTGCGTCGGCTGCGGCAAGTGCGCCACCAACTGCCCGTCTGGCGCCTCCCGGCGCGGCGACACCTTCGATGTGAATCAGTTGCTCGACGCGCCGGCCGACAGCCGCCGAGGCGCCCTCGGTGACGCCTTGCGCCGCCTCATGCGCCACGAGCCCGAGGGCCCCGTGGAGGTGCCCGAGCGGGTGACCGTCTACCGCACGATCCTGTACGACGACGAGAAATGCCTGGGCTGCGGCACCTGCGCCCGCGGCTGCCCCGCCGAGGCGATCGAGGCGCGGCCGCCGCAGGCGGACGCCGCGCCGCCCGACTCGGCCGTCACAGCCGCCGTCGCCTCGGCCCCGCCCGCCGGCACGGAGGCGCGCGCATGACCTCGCCCAACGGCAACGGCTCCGCGCGCCCGCTCGTGCTCCTTTGCGAGTGCGCCGGCACGCTCAGGAACATCGACTTCGACCGGCTCGAGACACACGCCGGTCTGCACGCCGACGTGCTCCGCGGCAATCACTGGTGCAGCCGCGTCGGCCAGGCGCAGCTACTGGAGCTCATGGACGCTGGAGCCGGAGGCGAGGCCGGCGCGAGGCTCCCGCGTCAGCTCGTCTTCGCCGGCTGCTCCCCCGACTTCGCCGCGCGCCGCTTCACCAAGCTCATGGCCCGCGGCCTGCAGCTCGAGATCGCGGACATCCGAGAAGGCTGCAGCTGGGTGCACGGCGACGACGTCGCCGCCGTCACCGACAAGGCGGCCCGCATCATCGACTCGTCGATCGCCTACCCCGATGCACCAGCCGACACGATGAGCTACGCCGAGCGCCACGACACAGTCGTGGTGGTCGGCGGCGGCGTGGCCGGCACGCAGGCCGCCGCCGAGCTCGCCCAGATGGGGCACCATGTCGAGCTCGTCGAACGGCGGCCCTTCCTCGGCGGCCGCGCCGCCCGCATCGGCACCGTGTTCCCCACCAACGACTGCGGCCAGTGCCTGCCGACCACCGACGCGCAGGCCGGCACACGCAAGTGCTTTCACCGCAACGTCGCCATCGACCACCCGGACCTCGCCATCCACCGGCGCTCGACGGTCGAGGCGGTGACCGGACACCCCGGCGACTTCCAGGTCAGCGTGCGCACGCTGCCCAACATGGTCACCGACGCCTGCGTCAACTGCGGCACCTGCGAGACCGTCTGTGACGTCGAGTCCTCGGAGCCCGGCAAGAAGGCCATCTTCACCGAGTTCTACGACGGCCGCGTCGTGCGCACCGTCGACCTCGAGACCTGTACTTTCTGCGGCAAGTGCGCCGAGGAGTGCCCCGTCGAGGCGATCGACTTCTCCCAGTCGCCGCGGCGCACCACCATCCACGCCGGCGCTATCCTCACGGCGACCGGCTGCGAGCCGGCGCCCAGAGAGCACTACGAGTACCTCGGCTACGGGCACGACGGCGTCGTCACCCAGGTCGAGCTGACGGACATGCTCGACGACTGGGCCGCGCAGGCCTCACTCGGCCGTATGCCGGTCGAGGAGCTCGTCATGATCCAGTGCGCCGGCTCACGTGACCAGCGCCACCTGCCGCACTGCTCGCGTCTCTGCTGCATGATCGCGCTCAAGCATGCGACCCGCCTCAAGACGCTGTTCCCCAAGATGAAGGTCACGATCTGCTACCTCGAGATGCGCACCGCCGGCGTGGGCTACGAGAACTGGTTCCTCGACGCGCGTAAGGCCGGCGTCGAGTTTCTGCGCGGCACGCCGCCTGAGGTGCAGTTCGACGGGCAGGGCCGGCCCGTGATCGAGGTCGAGGACGTCACCGCGGCACGCAAGCGCGTGCTGCGCCCGGACCTCGTGGTGCTCAGCACCGGCATGGTCCCAGCCACCGACCTCGAGAAGCTCACCGAGACGCTGACGATCGACCGCGACCAGGACGGCTTCGTCGAGATCCTCGACCGCAAGAACCGGGCCACCGAGACCAGCGGCGAAGGCATCTTCGTCTGCGGCTCCGCCGCTGGCCCCAAGGCCCTCATCGAGGTCAACACCGAAGCCTCGGCGGTGGCCAGCGAGATCCACAACTTCCTCACCTCGGCGGGGCGCCGCGGCACGGCGGCCTCGCAGGTCGACGCCGCCCAGTGCGTGGGCTGCGACACCTGCTCGACGATGTGCCCCTTCGGCGCCATCACGCTGGTGGACCGGCCGGAGTCGGCGCCGCGGCCGGCCGAGGTCAAGGACGACGGCAAGCTCGCGGTGATCGACGCCCAGAGCTGCCGCGCCTGCGGCATCTGCGCCGCCAACTGCCCGGAGGTCGCGATCGCCCACAACCTGAGCGACGACGCCCTGTTCGGCCGCATCGCGACCATGACGCAGGGCGTCGAACAGCCGGTCGTCGGCTTCTACTGCAAGGAGTGCGCCGGCGCCGCCATCGGCCTGAGCGGCCAGCGCCGCGACCGCTACCCCGAGGGCGTGCGGCTGATCGAGCTGCCGTGCCTCGGCCGCGTCAGCGCCCTGCACATCGTGGAGGCGGCCCGCCTGGGCGCCGCCGGCGTGTTTCTCGCCGGCTGCGCCGAAGGCCGCTGCCAGTACCGCACCGGCGACACCAGCGCGCTGGAGCAGATGCAGATCGCCGAAGAGGTGCTGGCCGAGGCGGGCACGCCGCTGCCGCTCGAGCTGTGGCACCTCTGCGCCGTCGACCGCATGAGCGTCGGCCGGCGCATCCGCATGTTCCACGCGAAGTCGGTCGGCGACGACATCTCGCCGGAGCTGATCGAGCGCGAGATGGAACTGATCGGCGCCGGAGCAGGCGCCCTTGCGGGCGCCCCCGCCGGCGCCTGTGAAGGAGGTGGCAGCTGTGGCCGTGGTCACTGAGGCCGGTCCGTATCCGCCCGCCGTCATCGAGGAGTTCGAGCGCCTGGCCGAGGCGTGCCGTATCTGCTACCAGTGCGGCACGTGCACGTCCAGTTGCCCGAGCGGTCGCGAGCTCTACCGCGGCCCTCGGCGCCTTGTGCGCCTGATCCTCGCCGGCGAGATCGAGGCGGTGCTGAAGAGCGACGACCTGTGGCGCTGCACGGAGTGCGGCACCTGCACCGAGGTGTGCCGCATGGACATCGACGTGGCGTCGGTGCTCAGTCGCCTGCGGCGGCTCGAGCGCGAGCACGGCACGGCGATCCACTGTGCCGAGCGCACCGCCGCCGACGTCGCCTCCGAGCACCTGCACAAGCGACCGCGCATCGACAACCTGCGCTTCGGCGCGGCCATGGTCGCCAAGGGCCATCTGCCCAAGGACAAGGTCGGCGCCGCCGAGATGGGCGTGAAGCTGGCACTGCAGATGCTGCCCTTCGGCCGCAAGGGGCCGGCGGGCGCAGCCGGCCCGGCCGGCGACGACGCCGTGACGCTGCCGTTCTACGCCGGCTGCGCGATCCCGCAGGACCACGCGCTGCACGGGCTCGTGCACGAGGTGGCCGCCGGCTTCGGCGTGCGCCTCGACGAGGCGACGGACGCCGGCTGCTGCGGCCACCCGAGCCGCGGCTCCGTGGGCAGCCAGTTCGTGAGTGACGCGCGCGTCTACACGGCGTGCCCGGCCTGCGACGCCAGCCTCGAAGAGGCTGGGCTGGAGGCCGTGCCGCTCTGGGATGCGCTCACCGAGCGCGCCGGCCGCAGCTCGCAGATCGCGCTGCAGGCGGCCGGCCCCGCCTTTGTCCCCTACGTCGGCTGCCTCGCCGACCGCGACACGGCCCTGGCCGCGCTCGGCGACGCCGCCGCGCAGTCAGGGGCCGCCATGGTCGTCGACTACCCGACGCTGCACAACGGCTGCTGCGGGGCGCTCGGCGGCATGTACCGCGGCGCCAGCAAGGCGAGTGCGCGGCTCCTGGCGTTTGCCGCCGAGAGCCGGGCGCCGGTGGTCACCACCTGCGTGCTCTGCCGCGACAACCTTCGCTCGGCCGCGCGCGAGCTCAAGATCGACGTACCCGTCCACTTCTGGCCCGAGTTCTTCACGGCCGTGGAGCACACTCCCGAGGAGAGCACAGATGACTGACGACCAGCGGGCCGGCAAGCCGGACGGCGAGCCGGACGCCCCCATCGCCGGCAACCCGTACGCGAACATCGCCGGCGACACCTTTGCCGCCACCCCGCGGCGCGACCCCGAGCTGGTCCGGCGGATCCTCGAGGACCCGCGCATGCACGACCACAAGGACGGCTTTCAGAGCTGCATCCAGTGTGGCGTCTGCACGTCCGGCTGCCCGGCGGCTCGGTTCACCGAGTACTCACCGCGCGAGACCGCCCGCCGCGCCCTCGACGGAGACGTCACCCTGCTCGAGGACGACACGCTCTGGTACTGCTACTACTGCTACACCTGCCAGAGCCGCTGCCCGCGGCACAACAGCGTTGCGGTGATCAACCAGGTCGTGCGTGGCATGCAGGTTGAGAGCGGCCGCGGCCGCGAGCACGTCGAGATGTTCGCCGAGTGGTGCGGCGCCTTTTACGACAAGGGCATGGGCGGCGACCCGCACCTCCTGTTCCCCGCCATCGGCGAGGCCTGGGGCGAGAAGTGGACCGACTACATGGCGCACCTGCTCGAGATCCGCGAGGAGCTCGGCCTGGGCGACCTCTATCCGCCGGACGAGGTCGTGAAAGAGGTCCAGATCATTTTCGAGGAGACCGGCTTCAAGGAGCGCCTCGCCGCGGTGCGCGGAGAGACGACGGCAACGCACGAGTTGGAGACCGAGACGAAGTAGCGCCGGCGATGTCGGTCACGGAGAACGGGCGGGGCGGTGGGACCAGCAGAAGGGCATCCGGCGGCGCATCTGTGGCGCGAGGCCGTCGCACTCGCGCGCGCCGCTCTCGCCGACAATCTGGCCGACCTCGCCGCCGCGCCGCGGGCTATAATCGGACCCGAGCCGCGCCGCACGCCGGCGAACCCACGATCTCGGCGTGGAGCGGCCATCTCAGGAGGAGGATAGCCACATGAGGCTCTTTGCCGCGAGACGCGCGCCAGCCGCATTCGCCGCCATAGTCGGCGCGCTGGGCTTCGCCGCCGTGCCGGTCGGCGCCGCGACAGCGTCATACCCGCCGTACCCCTCGGCCCTGATCGTCAAGTCGGAGATGCGGCTCAAGGCGAGCCTCCTGCAGCGAAACCTGAAAG
>JBBQFA010000143.1:0-6790 GCA_038321515.1 Thermoleophilia bacterium
TGGCGATGGCGCGGTCCTTGTCGGCCTGGGTCATCTGGCTGACTGACGCTGAGCCGGGCCGTGAACATGATCTAGCCCGACGGAGCGGTCCGCAGGGTCCCGCGGCGCGTCACGTCCTCAAGACTCGGCAAGCCGATGAGCAGGTCGATGCTCCAGCGGGTACGATGACTGCGTCGCACACACCGATCCGGAGTCACTCATGGCCAACAGCACGCGCACGGTCGTCATCACAGGTGACGTCACCATCGACTGGCTGCTGCTCTCGCAGGCGCCGCGAGAGCGCGGCGCTCTCGACTTCATCTGGATGTGGGGCGGGGACTATGCCGGACGCCAGCTGGCGAGCGCCGGTGGTGCCGCGTCGCACACCGACATCCTGCGACGCACGGTCGCAGCCGCCGGGCTCGATGATGTGGAGATCTTCGGCGCGGACGTCTCCCCTGATGCTCTCAGATCACCGTTCCATCCATGCTACTCCCACACCTACGCCGACATCGCCGAGTTCCCCCGGACCCTCGGCGATCAAAGCGAGACCGCGTGGCGCATCGCCGAGTTCAAGGGCACGAACCCGGCGAAGTCGGGGCCGGGCTGTGAGCCCCCCCGCGCTCCCGACAAGGTCGACACGGTCCTCATCGTCGACCACGCCATCGGCTACCGGAACAGCTTCCCAGACCTGCCGGGTCTGCTCGCCGCGGGGCCGGCCAACGTCATCTGGCAGACGGGGGCGCCGCTCTCCGGCTCGCCGCTCGCCGACCTGCTGCTCGGTCAGCACGCCGACCGTCTCACGGCGCTCACATCGGCCGACGAACTCCGCAAGGCAGGCTTGCAGGTCGGCTATTCGCTCTCGTGGGAGCAGATGACCGAGGAGATCTCCGCCGCGGTGCGTACGCACCCGCTGGCGCGTGCGCGGCGGGTGATCGTCATCGTCGGCGCCAGCGGCGCCGTCATCATCGACCGCGAGGGCGACGATGTGCTGGTCTTCGACCCACACACCCAAGAGGGCGACTGGAGCGAGCGGTACCCCGGCGTCGGCGCCGGCTACGGCCGCTGTCTCGACGCCGCCGTGACCCTGCAGCTGACGACGCAGGGCGAGGCCGGCCTGGTGGCCGCCGTGCAGCGCGGCCTGGTCGCCGCGCGGAGCGCCCACGTGGAAGGCTTCCAGGTGAGCGATGACCCGGAGCAGCCGTGCAGCCCCTTCCCCCTCGGCGCCGTCGCCGCGGCGCTCCAGCGCGAGCCGACGGGGTTCGCCAGCGTCGCCTACCGTCCCAACCGTGGCACCTCGATCCTCGAGCAGACCTGCGCCGACATGTCCATGGCCACCGTGGCCGCCAACGCCGCCGTCCGCGGTGTGCGCGGACTTCCCTCCGGCATCCCGGTCGAGACGGTGGGCGCCTGGTCGTCGATCGACCGGATCGAGATCGAGAACATGCGCAGCATCCGCAACATCCTCAGCGAGTACGTGCAGCAGGGCCTGCGCGGCGGGAGTGGGATCGCGCCCCTGCCGATCGCCGTGTTCGGGCCTCCCGGCGCCGGCAAGACGTTTGCCGTCCGGCAACTCGCCACGGTGCTCTTCTCCGGCAACGTCGACCGGCTGGAGTACGACCTCTCGCAGATGCGCTCCACAGAAGGCCTGCACGCGGCCTTCCACGAGATCCGCGACGTGGCCCTGCGTGGCGACCTCGCGCTCGTGTTCTGGGACGAGTTCGACGCCCCGCTCCAGGGTCAGTTGCTCGGCTGGCTGCCCCACTTCCTCTCGCCCATGGCCGAAGGCCGCTTCCACGACGGGCACGGGTCCCACCCGCTGGGCGCGGCCATCTTCGTGTTCGCCGGCGGCACGGCGGCGTCATTCGAGGACTTCATCGCCTTCAAGGACGAGCGGCAGGAGCGCGCGGCCAAGAAGCCGGACTTCGTGAGCCGGCTGCGCGGCTACGTGGACGTCACCGGCCCCAACCGTCAGGATCCCGGCGACGTCGCCGCACCCCTGCGTCGCGCACTGGTGCTTCGGTCGCTGCTGGCCGGGCGCGCGCCACAGATGCTCACCCCGGTCCGCGACGGAGAGCCGCTCATGCAGATAGACGACGGCGTGCTGCGCGCGTTCCTCGAGATCGGCGAGTACATCCACGGCGCACGCTCCATGGAGGCGATCGTGCAGATGAGCTCGCTGGCCGGCAAGCCGCGGTTCGAGCGCGCGAGTCTGCCTGCCCGCCAGCAACTCCTGATCCACGTCGATGCCGACGAGTTCCTGAGACTGGTCCGCGGCTGAACGACCTGGTGATCACGGCGCGGTCCATGGACTGGTTCGAGGACATGACGACCGACCTGTGGGCCTCGCCGCCAACCTGCTCTACCTCGTCGAGGCCGACTACCCCAAGGGCGACGGCAACAAGCCGACGCTGTGCATCTCCACCTGGCCGCAGTACGTGCTGGATGACTTCGCCTCGGTGGCGGAGACGGTAGAGGCGCTCGCCGCGGACCACTTCGTCGCCGCGGCCCCGTTCACGTTCTTCCCATCGTCACGGGATGCTGATCCCGTTGACGAAGATCCCCTTCGGCATCGAGAAGCGCATGGCGCCCGGACTGCATACCGCGTTGCCTGGACGAGCGTCGCCGACCATGCCGGCGAGGTTGTAGGCCTCTGCCCTCGGCATGTCGAGTTTGCGCTCCAGAAAGTCGACCATGTTGGGATTCAGGCCCTGGAACCACGCCTGGATCACGGCGTCGTCGTCACGAGCGCCGATGAGTTGCATGATCTGGTACGGGAGGCGCAGACGGTCCAGCACGTCGGACTGCCGGATCTGCCGCTCGCCCGCGGCCCATTCGTGCACGGCTCGAGTCTCGGAGACGCCCGCAACGAACGCCACCAGCCTGGCGCCCAGGTGCGTTCTGAGTTCACGGACGATCTCCGCCGGCTCGAGACGTATTGGGTTCTCGTAGGCAGTGAGGTCTGGCTTGGATGGTGCCAGCTGAGCCATGACGCCTCCGATCGAGTTCGCCTTCACCCGAAGTCAACCCGAAATCACAGAGCGTGACCCACATGAATCCCTGTGTGATCCCGTGCGGCGGTTCGGCGCGGCCCACACGAAGGTCCGGCCACGGCGGAAGCTCCCGCAGATGCTGCGACCGCCGCACCAGCTCCCGCACGTCGCGCACCTGAGCGTCGAGGATCCCGTCCAGCGTCTCGTAGTCGATCCCGAGCGCTGACCCCGATGACGGCGCCGTCCCGCTCAAAGTCGTCCACCTGCCGGCGGATGAACTCCTCGATGCGGGCTGCGACCGCGGGAGCGTCGATGTGCATGATGCGAAGAGCATAGACCCGGGCGTACGGCGGCGAACATCACCGAGATCCACTACTTCAGTGCGCCGGCACGTCACCGGCACCAGTAGAATGGCCAACGACTGCACGAAGTCCGGACGGGCAAGCACCGCCCGGCATCACCCAAGGAGGATGCGGCGATGAGCAGCCGACGCTACCGGGACGCCCAGCTCGCCTACGCCGGGCCGGGGCCCACGTTCGCCTACGCCCCGCTCGTGCTGGACCCCGAGGGACTCAGCGGCGCCGACGTGGTCGTCGTCGGCGCGCCCTGTGACCAGGCCACCTGCTACCGGCCGGGCACGCGGTTCGGGCCGCGCGCCATCCGCGACGCGGACATCGTCGGCCCACCGGCCGCCCGCCTGCACCCGGGGCGGCGCATCGACCCGTTCCAGACGATGCGCATCGTCGATCACGGCGATGTGGGCTCCTTCCCGGGCCGCACCGAGGGCATCCACGAGGAGCTTCGCGCGGCCGTGACGACGGCGCTGACCGCCGGCGCCGTGCCGGCGGTCCTCGGCGGCGACCACTCGATCTCGCTGCCGATGCTTGAGGCCCTGGCCGCGCGCTTTGGCGCCGACGGGTACGCCGTCATCCATCTGGACGCTCACGCCGATGTGGAGCTCGGGCTCGACGAGATCGACCACGGCAACCCCTTCTCGCAGGCCGTCGACCGGGGTGCGCTCCTGCCGCACCATCACCTGGTCGCCGGCGTGCGCGGCTACTGGCCCACCACCGGCGAGGAGATGGACCTCTGGGGCGAGAAGGGCATGCGCATCGTCCTGATGGAAGAGATCGTCGAGCGCGGCCTGAGCGCGGTCGTCGATGACCTGATCACCACCGCGCGCGAGCTGGCGCCGCGGACCTATCTCACCATCGACATCGACGTGGTCGATCCGGCGTTCGCGCCGGGGACCGGCACGCCGGAGGCCGGCGGCATCACCACGCGCGAGCTGCTCAGCGCCGCCGGGCGCATGGCCGCCGAGCTCGACCTGTGCGCCTTCGACGTGGTCGAGGTGAACCCCATGGTCGACCTCGCCGGCATCACCGCGCTGGCGGCGCACGCCACCGTCCTCGAGGTGCTGGCGGGCATGGCGGCGCGGCGCGCCGGTTAGCCAGACCGCATCTCACAGAGCTTCTCCACGGGCCGCAGCAAGAAGACCGGCGGCGGCGGTGATTGGCGACCGCCACGTGGAGGTACGTGCGCCCGCCGAAGGTCGCGACCGAGGGCAAGCCGATGCCGCGCTCCCGCCGTGGTCAAGCGCTGACGCCCAATGTGAACCCCCCGCCCAGGGGTCCCGGACCCGCGATGTCTTTGGAGCATGTGTTGAACACCAAGTCATCCGTGCCGACGATGGATCGTTCAAACATGGCTGATTCCAAGTGGTTTGCAGTCCATCAAGATGGATCTCACGGCAGGGTCTCCGGAGTTCGTACTGAACGACTTCCACCGTCGGCTCGCCGGCCTGTCCAAGCGCCGACGCGAGATCAGCTCAGGAGCGCGATGATCTCGCGTTGCGCCGCAGCGTCGGCGTCCCTGGACCCGATCGCCAGATTGATCTGCATGGTGATCCCGGCCAGCTCGATGAGCTCCTCGCTCACGGCGTAGCCCTTCTCGCTTCGCAGCCAGCCCAGGAGCTTCGCCAGGCGCCACAGAGTCGGGCGGCCCTCGTGCACGGGCGGAGGCGCGAGAGCGTCACAGTCGACGACCAGCTTTCGCGCGTTCTGCCTCGTCACTCGAAGCAGGGCGGCGACGTCTGAGAGGCCG
Source organism: Thermoleophilia bacterium (assembly GCA_038321515.1). GTDB lineage: Bacteria > Actinomycetota > Thermoleophilia > UBA2241 > UBA2241 > CAIXSE01. Next base: position 5,076 of record JBBQFA010000143.1, read on the forward strand.
ACGAGGTCCGGCGCCGCCTCGATGAGCGTCGCGTCCGGGACTGCGCGCCGCACGTCGGCGATCGCGCTGCCGACCGCCCGGGCGGCTCCTTCGGCCTGGCGCGTGAAGCCGAGTGCCAGCCACCCTCGCCTGCCGACGCCGACCACGGCATCGTCGCACCCAGCCTCGCCGAGGCGCTCGACCAGAGCGTCCATGTCGGCATCGGGCGCCGCCAGCGCGAACGTCAGTGTGAACTCGTGTTCGCTCACCGTTCAGGCCTCGTCCTCGTCGGGCACGTCGGATCCGCCGACACACCCGTCCACGACTCGCCGCAGCTGCCTGGCGTGATTCTCTGAGCTCCTGGGCGTGCCCCAGATGACCGTGATGCAGAACTCGCCGCATCGGCAGTCGAGGTCGTTGTGAGCGCAGTACATCTTGCCCCAGCCGTGCGCGTGGGCGCTGAGAAGCTCGATGCGCCACCCGTGACTTTCGGCATACCTGAGCGCTTTCTCGATGTGACGGTCAGGGTGCCGCCTTCTCGACATGCGGATCACCTACCCCCGGAGTATCGGGACGGCGGACGCCGTTGTCAAGTGACAACCATGACAGTGAACCCGGTCGCACACACGTCCATACGGCCCGTCTGCACGTCACCCCCACAGTTGACACTCCCCCGAGAAAAGCAGAAGCCGCCCGGTGGCGGCTTCGCGCCCTGCGCCGAAGCACAGGGGCAGTACATTCATTATGCGCCCGCTCCCGCCGTGGACAAGCGCTGACGCGCAATGTGAACCCCCGCAGGCATTCATCGAGCGGTACGGCGAGCGCGGTCGCTCGCCTTCTACGCCTCGGTCGCCAAGCGCTCCTTGAAAGGCAAGAGTCGACCGGCTGCCCCCGCCGCCGCGTCCACCTGTGCGTGGCGGACCGTGTCGCCACCGGCTGCCTTCGCCTCATACATGATCGCGTCGGCCCTCGTCAGCAGCTCTTCGACGTCCCCGGGAGCGTCCACGAACGTGACCAAGCCGACGCTGCAGGTGACGTGCCGCGCCCCACCGCCGGCGGCCCGCGAGCAGCTCGCGCACAGCCGCTCGGCGAGTGGTAATGCGGATTCGGCGTCGGTCTCGGGCATGAGCACGACGAACTCGTCGCCGCCGAGGCGAGCCACCGTGTCCACGCTGCGTGCGGTGGCCCGGGCGAGACCGGCGAGAGTGACGAGCGCGCGGTCACCGGTCGCGTGACCATCGCGATCGTTGACCGACTTGAAATCGTCGATGTCGACGTAGGCGAGTGAGAGCTGGTGCCGATAGCGTCGGCTGCGTTCGATCTCCTTTGCGGCGACCTCATTGAAAGCGCGCCGGTTGGCAGCTCCGGTGAGCTCATCCGTGAGCGAGCGCTCCTCAAGCTGGGTGACCAGCTTGCGCACCTGCGCGAGCAGCAGGAGCACGATGCAGACGACCGCCGTGCGCATGCCGGCGTTCCATGCTGCCGCCGGGAGAGAATAATCGCGCAGTCCGTTGAGGTAGGCCTCGACCGGGCCGGTGAGGAAGGTCGCGAGCACCGCCACCAGCCCGTAGGCGATCGAGGCCGTGACCCAGGCCACCAGCATCACCGGCAGAAGATAGAAGACGTTCAGCACAAGGCTCGGACCGGTGACGAAGTCGAGCCAGCCGATGCCGGCGATGAGCGCCAGGCCCAGCAGCAGCACCGCTGCCGACGGCCAGCGCCGGAGAGACTCGACC